>NZ_PDKE01000140.1:0-382 GCF_004116715.1 Arcobacter sp. CECT 8989
CTTGGATATAACGGTGAAATAAACAATAATCAAGCACCAGATGTTTTAACAGAAAAATCACCAATAAACTCTACAACAGCATTTAGTGGTGGAACAGAATCTTTAGATCTAAAAGATGATATTATTACAACAACGGAAGTATCAAATAATATTGGAAAAGCAGTTAATACTGGTGTATCTAATACAGTTTCTTCAACTGTTAAAAATACACAAAAGGCAAATGTAAAAGGTAACTTTAGTGTTCAAGTTGGAGCATTTAGTTTAGTTTCAGGAGCTCAACAAACACAAAGTACTTATCAAAAGAAATTTCCTTCTAAAAAAGTTGAATATGTAGAAAATGGTGGTATATATAGAGTTTTCATAAGAGGATTTAGTTCTTATG
>NZ_PDKE01000141.1:0-382 GCF_004116715.1 Arcobacter sp. CECT 8989
CACAAAAAAGTGCAGTTTGAGTAGAACAAATCATAGGAGGATAATCTTCTAATTCTTTTTTTACTTCTATTTCATATTTTTCTATTTCACTCTCATCTTTTGGTAATTGAGTAGCACATTTTTGAACTTGATCTACATTGTCTTTATTTGGGAAACAAATTGTTGCTTTTTTTGTTTTTAATATGTTTGCTAAAGTATCTTTTGGACTTTCATTCTCTTTTCTTCCAATAGCAACAATTACAAGAGCTGGATTTGTAGAAATTGGAATAAAATAAGAAAATGGTGCAGCATTTAAAACTCCATTATCTTCTGTTACTATCCATGCTATTGGTCGTGGAACTATACTTCCAGACATTATTTTGTATCTATTTAAATCATTTAC
>NZ_PDKE01000142.1:0-382 GCF_004116715.1 Arcobacter sp. CECT 8989
TTTGTGTAAGATGATTTGCAACTACTGATTCTATTTCAAAATGACTTAATCTAAATCCTCTTGGTTTAATCATATCATCATGTCGTGAAACAAAATAGAAGTAATCTTCTTCATCTTTATAAACATAATCTCCTGTTGAAACAACAGTTTCATCTGTAAGTTGTCCTTCTAATTTAATTACATCTTTTAAAATCTGAATAGATTTAAATCGCTCACTCGTTTCTACAGGTGCATTCCAATATCCTTTATAGATATATCCTCCTCTATGAATAAGTTCACCAACTTCTCTTTGTTTACATTCTTTGCCTTCTTCATTGATTACATATAATTCAACATCAGGAATAGCTTTACCAATAGAATCAGGTCTAATCCAGATTTGAGA
>NZ_PDKE01000143.1:0-382 GCF_004116715.1 Arcobacter sp. CECT 8989
GATAATATGTTCCTGTTACACTTCCTGTTCCAATAGTTACAAATTATGCAGCAGCAAATAGTGATACTTTCACTGATAAAAGGGCAAAGATAGCAATTAATTTCTTAATTCAAACTCTTTACATATATTTTATTTCTTATAGTTACTTTCTCATTATATCAAACTAAAGCACTAAAAAAAGGGCTTTGTATAAAAATTAGCACTTTTATAAATCTTTTGCTAAAAAGAACTTGACATTTACTCACTCATATAGTATAATATTTTTAGCAGTTTGAGAATTCAATTGCTAATAGTGAGTAAATTATGATTGATAATAACGAGTATTTATTACATTCACTAATCATCGCATATATTGACCACTTAGAACCTATTGGTTCTTCCA
>NZ_PDKE01000144.1:0-382 GCF_004116715.1 Arcobacter sp. CECT 8989
CGCTATTAGAGTCATTCTTCTTCTTTCTGTCTTACTTATTTACTTTACCTTTCACGTTATCTGCCATTATTATTTCCCTTTCTTTTTTTTATTATCCATTTTTTTCGTCGCTTATTTCTTTTTCATTTCCTTGGTTACTCATTTTTGTACTTTTTATTCTTATTTTAATTATATTTCTTCATTATATTAATGTATAATTATTCAACTTATTTAATTATTGCCTTTTTTGCATATAATCCCTTGTTTGATGTATAACTTTTTTCACTATTCTTTAGACTCTCTTTTTTTTCATATATAAACGTTGTATGAAAAGCTTGAATATTTAATTTTCTTGTATAAAAGCCATCTTCATCCTTGATCACTTTAAAGCTAAGTTTATACT
>NZ_PDKE01000145.1:0-382 GCF_004116715.1 Arcobacter sp. CECT 8989
GGATTCCTGAAACAGAAAGCCGCAGAGCAGAAGGTGGCAGCATGACACCGGACATTATCCTGCAGCGTACCGGGATCGATGTGAGAGCTGTCGAACAGGGGGATGATGCGTGGCACAAATTACGGCTCGGCGTCATCACCGCTTCAGAAGTTCACAACGTGATAGCAAAACCCCGCTCCGGAAAGAAGGGGCCTGACATGAAAATGTCCTACTTCCACACCCTGCTTGCTGAGGTTTGCACCGGTGTGGCTCCGGAAGTTAACGCTAAAGCACTGGCCTGGGGAAAACAGTACGAGAACGACGCCAGAACCCTGTTTGAATTCACTTCCGGCGTGAATGTTACTGAATCCCCGATCATCTATCGCGACGAAAGTATGCGTAC
>NZ_PDKE01000146.1:0-380 GCF_004116715.1 Arcobacter sp. CECT 8989
CCTCCGGCCCTTTCCCTGACACCGGACGGAAAGCTGACCGCTAAAAATGCGGATATCAGTGGCAGTGTGAATGCGAACTCCGGGACGCTCAGTAATGTGACGATAGCTGAAAACTGTACGATAAACGGTACGCTGAGGGCGGAAAAAATCGTCGGGGACATTGTAAAGGCGGCGAGCGCGGCTTTTCCGCGCCAGCGTGAAAGCAGTGTGGACTGGCCGTCAGGTACCCGTACTGTCACCGTGACCGATGACCATCCTTTTGATCGCCAGATAGTGGTGCTTCCGCTGACGTTTCGCGGAAGTAAGCGTACTGTCAGCGGCAGGACAACGTATTCGATGTGTTATCTGAAAGTACTGATGAACGGTGCGGTGATTTATGA
>NZ_PDKE01000147.1:0-379 GCF_004116715.1 Arcobacter sp. CECT 8989
CCCCCACACTGGTACTGAGACACGGACCAGACTCCTACGGGAGGCAGCAGTGAGGAATATTGGACAATGGGCGCAAGCCTGATCCAGCCATGCCGCGTGCAGGAAGAAGCATCTATGGTGTGTAAACTGCTTTTGTACGGGAAGAAAAAACATTACGAGTAATGTACTGACGGTACCGTAAGAATAAGGATCGGCTAACTCCGTGCCAGCAGCCGCGGTAATACGGAGGATCCAAGCGTTATCCGGAATGATTGGGTTTAAAGGGTCCGTAGGCGGCCTTATAAGTCAGCGGTGAAAGTTTTTGGCTTAACCAAAAAATTGCCATTGATACTGTAGGGCTTGAATGTTTGTGAAGTAACTAGAATATGTAGTGTAGCGG
>NZ_PDKE01000148.1:0-379 GCF_004116715.1 Arcobacter sp. CECT 8989
CAATTCTATAGTGTAATTGGTGAAGATTTAATCAAAAAAGCTATTGAGACAAAATAAGTAAAGAAGAAATATGAAAAAACTTTTTAGTATTTTAGATATTATAGTTGGGACAATAAATCAAACAATAGCTGTTTATGGAATGATATTAGGTGTGTTATTAGCATTTATTAATGTGGTTCTAAGATATATTTTTGATATTAGTCTTCCTTGGGCCGCAGAACTTACTAACTATCTTTTCATCTGGTCATCTCTTTTTGGTGCTGCTTATGGATTTAAACAAGGTTCGCACATCTCTATTACATTGTTAATAGAGAAGTGTTCTCCTATTGTTATGAAGGGATTTTTGATTTTTTCAAGTTTATTATCTATTGCGTATCTC
>NZ_PDKE01000149.1:0-236 GCF_004116715.1 Arcobacter sp. CECT 8989
TAGGCTCTGCATAAGATTTTACTATATAAGCAGTAAAGCTCCAAATGAATATGGCACTAAAACCAAATAGATAACCTATATTAAAGTATTTGCCTTTTTTTAATTCATGCATAATTAAATATTATCCCTTATTCGTATTATCAGTATTTATTTGATATCGTTTTAAAAAGTCATTGATAAGCTGAGTGAAAGAATGCATTAACTTTAGGAAGTAAGGGGATTTTTCTTTTATTATC
>NZ_PDKE01000016.1:0-55447 GCF_004116715.1 Arcobacter sp. CECT 8989
TTCTAAAGCTTTCCATCTCAGTAATATCTGATTCATCAAATTGAGTAACGTGAGGCATTGAAACCCAGTTTCTATGTAATGATGGTCCAGAAATCTTTTGAATTCTACTAAGCTCAACAGTTTCAATCTCACCAAATTGAGAGAAATCAATCTCTTTAAGCTCTGGGAAGTTAAATCCAAGACCTGTTCCAGTTCCTGCAGCTGCTACTGCTGGTTTAGATAATTGCTCTTTTACATAAGCTTTAATATCGTCTTTAAGGATTCTTCCTTTTCTACCAGTTCCTTTTACGAAACCTAAATCAACACCAAACTCTCTTGCAACTTTTCTAACTGAAGGAGAAGCATAGATTTTATCAGACTTTTCAATTGACACTGAAGTATCTTTAATATCTTCTATAGAATTTAATTCATTTTTTTCTTCATTTAAT
The DNA here is from genome assembly GCF_004116715.1 of Arcobacter sp. CECT 8989. Lineage (NCBI taxonomy): Bacteria > Pseudomonadati > Campylobacterota > Epsilonproteobacteria > Campylobacterales > Arcobacteraceae > Arcobacter > Arcobacter sp. CECT 8989. The sequence goes on from NZ_PDKE01000016.1 coordinate 429, forward strand.
AATGAAATATTCGAACTAGAAGTTGATACTTTTTCATCATTTTTAACTTCTTCTTGAATGATTAAAGTTTCAGTTTGTTCTGATTCTTCTTCAACTTCAATTTTTGCTATTAAATCACCAGAGTTTACTTTATCTCCAACTTTTACAAGAATTTCTTTAATAACACCTGCATGAGTTGTAGGAACATCCATAGAAGCTTTTTCAGTCTCTAAAGTAATAAGACCGTCTTCAACTTCTACAGTATCACCAACTTCAACCATGATTTCAATTAAATCAACGTCTTTGTCCGCTCCTAAATCAGGAATAAAAATATCTACTAAAGTACTCATCTTTTACTCCTTAAGCATAGAAAGCATCGATTTTTTCACTTGAAATTGAATATTTTTTCATAGCTTCTAACACTATAGAACTTTCAATTTTACCAGACTGTGCTAACTTAGATAACGTTGAGAAAACAATAAATTTAGCATCTACTTCAAAGTGTTCTCTTAATCTTTCTCTACTATCAGATTTTCCAAACCCATCTGTTCCTAAAGTATGATATTCACCTTTAATACTTCCTCTAATTTGTTCAGCATAAGACTTCATATAGTCTGTTGTTGCAATAATGATATCCTCTTTATCCTCACCCAAAATTTTCTGAACAAAGTCTTGTTTTGGCTCAGTACTAGGATTTAAAAGATTTTCTCTTTTTACTTCTTGTGCTTCTCTTCCTAAGTTTGTAAAAGAAGTTACACTATAAAGTTCTGATTTAATATCAAAATCATCAGTTAAAATTCTTGCAGCTTTTCTTACTTGCTCAAAAATTGCTCCACTTCCTAGAAGTTTTACTTTGAAATCATTCTTTGCTTCAACTGTATCAAAATGATAAATACCTTTTATAATACCTTCTTCAATTCCTTCTTTAATTTCAGGATGAGTATAGTTTTCATTTGTAACAGTTATATAGTAATAGATATTTTCCTGTGCCTTTCCATACATTCTTTTAATACCATTTTGAACAATTACTGCTAATTCATATCCATACGTTGGATCATAGGATAAACAGTTTGGAATAACTGTTGATTGAATATGACTCTGTCCATCTTGATGCTGTAAACCTTCACCATTTAATGTTGTTCTTCCAGAAGTTGCACCTATTAAAAAACCTCTAGCTTGAATATCACCAGCAACCCATGCTAAATCTCCAATTCTTTGAAATCCAAAGATTGAATAATAAATATAAAAAGGAATCATTGGACAGTTATTTACAGAATATGAAGTTGCAGCTGCAATCCAAGATGACATAGCTCCAGCTTCACTTATCCCTTCTTCTAATATCTGTCCTGTTTTCTCTTCTCTATAATATGCCACTTGGTCTCTATCATGAGGTTCATATTTTTGTCCCTCATGGGCATAAATTCCAATTTGTCTAAACATACCTTCCATACCAAAAGTTCTTGCTTCATCTGGAACAATTGGAACAATAGATTTTCCAATATTTTTATCTTTCGCAAGAGATGTTAAAATTCTAATAAAAAGCATTGTAGTAGATACTTCTCTATCCCCTGTACCTTTCAAAATATTTTCAAAAGAGTTTAATTTTGGAATATTAAGTTCATTTGAGAACACAGTTCTTCTATTTGGAAGGTATCCTCCAAGTTCTTCTCTTTGTTTATGTAAGTACTGCATCTCATCAGAATCATTAAGGGGAATATAATAAGGAATATCTTTTAACTCTTCATCTGAAATTGGTAAGTTAAATCTATCTCTAAACTCTTTTAATTGTTCTTCTTGTAAATCTTTTACACTATGAGCAATATTTTTCCCTTCACCTGATTCACCCATTCCATAACCTTTAACCGTCTTAGCTAAAATTACAGTTGGTCTACCTTTCGTTTTTGTTGCTTTATCAAAAGCAGCATATACTTTTACTGGGTCTTGTCCCCCACGTTTTAGTTTTGGGATTTCTTCATCACTCATATTTTTAACTAAATCTTTTATCTCTGGACATTTATCAAAAAAGTTTTTTCTTCCATATTCACCTGGTTTTTGCTTGAAGTTTTGGTATTCACCATCAAGAGTATCTTCCATTATTTGTTTTAAATTACCTGATTTATCTGCATTTATTAAAGCATCCCAAGTTCCACTCCAAATAACTTTGATTACTTCCCAATCACTTCCCCTAAATTTTCCTTCAAGTTCTTGTATAATCTTTCCATTTCCACGAACAGGACCATCAAGTCTTTGAAGGTTACAGTTAACAACAAAAATTAAGTTATCTAAACCTTCCCTTCCAGCAAGTCCAATCGCTCCTAAAGATTCTGGTTCATCTGTTTCACCATCACCTAAGAAACAATAAACTTTTTGATTTGAACAATCTTTTATACCTCTATTTGTAAGATACTTTAAAAATCTTGCTTGATAAATAGCTTGTATTGGACCAAGTCCCATAGAACCAGTTGGAAACTGCCAATACGTAGGCATAAGTTTTGGGTGTGGGTATGAAGATAATCCATTTCCCCCCACTTCTTGTCTAAAGTTGTCCATTTGTTCTTGACTTAGTCTTCCTTCTAAAAATGACCTAGCATAAATACCTGGAGAACTATGGGGTTGAAAATAAACTAAATCTCCACCATCATTTTCATTTGCTGCTTTAAAAAAGTGGTTAAACCCTACTTCATATAATGTTGAAGCAGAAGCATATGTAGAGATATGTCCTCCTAATCCAAGTTTTGTTTTAGATGCTCTTACAACCATTGCTTGTGCATTCCACCTTACAATTGCATCAATTTTTTCCTCAAGTACCCTGTTCCCAGGCATAACTGGCTCATCTTTTGGATCAATTGTATTTATATATGCCGTTGTTGCTTTATAAGGAAGATGAGAACCATTTCTTCTCATCTTGTCTATCATTTCTTCAACTAAGAAATGTGCTCTTTCTTTTCCTTCTTCTTCAATAACAGCCTCTAAAGACTCTAACCATTCTTGTGTCTCTTCTTGGTTTATATCATTTAAAATTGGATTTGTCATTATTATCCCTTCCTCTTTTATTAAGAAATATCTATTGTTAAATATTAGTAGTAAGAGATACTAGACGAAATTTGTCTAATATCATTTATAAAAAGTAGTATTAAAATTTAATAGCAATTTTTCCAATTGCTTTACCAGACTCACTAATTTTATGTGCCTTTTTTATACTAGCTACAGAAAAACCATTTATTGTTTTAGTCAATGTTGTTCTTATTTTACCTTCATCCACAAGTGATGCAATTTGGCTTAGAATTTCACCTTGCTTTTTTATATCATCTGTATTTAACATAGGTCTTGTAAACATAAATTCCCACATAAAAGATGCAGATTTAGGTTTAAGTTTATTTATATCAACTGGTGTATTTGTATCAACAATTGAACAAATCTTTCCTTGTGGAGCAATAAGCTCTGCCATTGCATCCCAGTGAATTTCCGTATTTGCTACATTGAAAATATAATCAACTGTTTCAAACCCAACTTCTTTAACAGAATTTACTAAATCTCTATGATTTACCACATAATTAGCTCCCATACCTGTAGACCAAGTAATTGTTTCTTCCCTTGAAGCTGTAGCAATAACAGTTAAATTAGTTGTAGATTTAGCAATCTGTGTAGCAATTGAACCAACACCACCTGCACCACCAATGATTAAAATTGTTTTATTTTCAGTTGGATTAATATTCATTCTATCAAACATAGCTTCCCAAGCAGTAAGTGAAGTAAGAGGTAAAACAGTTGCCTCCTCATCGTTCAATGACTTTGGAGAAAGAGCTACAATTCTAGAATCAATAAGTTGGAATTCTGAATTAGAACCATTTTTAGATACATCACCAGCATAATAAACCCTATCTCCAATTTTAAAACTATTTACTTTGTCTCCAATATCAACAACAATTCCAATTCCATCATACCCAAGAATTTTTGGTTCATCAAGCACTGTATCTTTTGCTGCATTTGCTCTCACCTTTGTATCCACTGGGTTCATTGATACAGCATTAACCTTTACTACTATATCAAAACCTATTGCTTTTGGTTTTATTGTTTCAAACTCAATTAAACTTTCTTCATGGTCAATCTCATATGATGTTTTAAATCCTATTGCTTTCATTTTTTTCCCTTTATTCTATTTCTATAAGAGTATTATAGACTGATAAAAAATTTATTTCTCTATTCAAAATTTCTTTTTTGTTATCTTATATTGCTATTTTTTCTATCTTGTGATAGAATTTATTTATGAAGAAGGATACAAAACATTTACGAGCAGAAATAGTAAATACATCATTGAACTATATTTATCAATATATTGACACTGATATATCTTTGGAAGAGCTAGCAAAATTAAATAGTGTAAGTAAATTTCACTTTCACAGAATTTTTAAAGAAGAGACTGGTGAAAATCTTTTTGACAGAATAACTTCAATCAGACTTCAAAAAGCAGCTAATCTTTTAATTACAAACAATTATTCTACAATATCTGAAATAGCAAACTTATGTGGATATTCTTCACATACTTCTTTTATTAAAGCATTTAAAAAACGTTTTACATATACCCCCAGTCAGTGGAGAAAAGGTAAATTTAAGAACTTTACAAAAGATAAACTTAACATAGATGAGAGTATTATAAAAGGTTTTGAAGAACTCAAACCTAAAATAAAAGTTATCCCTAAAAAAATATGTGCACATATAAGACATAAAGGTTATGATAGTCTTGCTTTGTCTAAAGTATGGCAAAGATTATTAGCTTTTGCATATCAAAATAATTTATCAAATAACACTCAAATTGGTATTTATCATGATAGTACAATTATTATTCCATATGAAGAGTGTAATTATATTGCAGCACTAGAGGTTGATGAAAGTTTTAAACCAAATAATTCCATTAGTAAATTCGAAGTAATAGAATCATTATGTGCTATTTTCCATTATGAAGGAAAATATGGAGATATTTGTAAACTTATGACATATGTTTATCAATATTGGATGCCAAATAGTGGATATGAGGCAACAACCTTACCTGCATATGTCATATATACCCAAAATCATTATTTAGATGAAAATGATTCTTTTATATTAGATCTATATGTTCCTATTCAGATTGTCTAATTTTTGTTATAATTTGAACAGTCTCAATTTAGTTAATTCTAATTAAAATATTTTTGTAATTCTTTATTAGTTTTAAACCAATCATTCTCTACTTTTAACCACATTTATATACTGTATGTGTTACTCTATAAAGTATAGTTTTATTATTAAATAATTTTGAATATTGCATTACCAGAATAATAAATATACACACCTACGATGACATTTGGACTAGTGAATTATTATGTCATTTATTCCTTGTATCATAAAATCGTTTAAAATTTTATCTTTTATTTCTCAAAAAAAGTGAAAAAATATTATTTATTTTCACTCTCTTCTAATACTTCAATATATTCTTCAAAAAAATATACATTTGTAGTTAAATTTTTAAGAATATTGTCGTTAATGTTCTTAGAAATTTTATATTTTTCAAGTGCTTTTTTACAATATAAAATATCTAGTTTATGAAATGTTTCCAAAAAAGACTGATTATTTATTGGGCTAATAATTGTATCTGGACTTTTTGCTTTCCAAAATGTATTTTGAATACTTTTCATTAGTATTGGCTGATTATTAGAACCCTTGATCAGCTCAGTACATTCAGCATTTAATTGAGTCGATATTGATTTATATAAATCTAACGAATTTTTGTAATTTACACTTTGAGTACTAAATAAAAAGCTATTTGTTATGATTAGAATAGTTAAAATTTTTATCATTTTTCCTCCTTAATATTTTTTAATGGTATAAATACTTCACATATGGACTATTAAAAATAACTAGTTTTAATAATAACCACCATAGATAAACTGCAACTTCAGAATTAAACCTTTCTTTAGAAGATATTCCATGAGATACATCGTTTCTAAGATTATATCCAAACTTATATGTTAGCAAATGTTTTAACTCCTCAAGTATATTATTGTCAAGAAGTGATTTAATGTCAGGAGTATCAAGTAATGTATTTAATCCTTTTTCAACTTCAATAGCACTACCCTGCTCCATCACTGTAGTTCTCACTCCTGCTTGTTTAAGTAAGGTTCTTATTAAGTACTCTACTTGAGGAATTAATAAATGTGTTGACACTAGGAAGTTTCTTTCAAATCCAAAGTATAAACCTTCAGCCCAGATTGTTGCTCTATCTCTTGGAACTATATTTGATTGAATACACAAATCATTTAAGAAATCTTTTGTGATAGTATGATCAGTAATAAATTGAATAAATGCAGGAATTATATTTGCTTTTATGCAATTCTGTATATCTTTTGCATATCTTGAATGAACTTCTTCTTTTACTTTCTCTTCAAATGCATCACCAGATAACTCTACTGTTCCTTTTGTTTCAGCAGCTACTCTACCATCTTCAAGTAACATAGAAGAACCTACTGTTCTACTAAAAGCAGAAGAAAGATGTTCACGAGATTCTTTATCAAGATTTTTTAAATTTGGACAATAGGTAATAAAAGCTAACTTTACAATTGCATTTTCAAGACTTGAGTTTTTCATTAACTCAATTGAAGACTCAGATTCTTTTGTGATATCAACAGGTCCAATATTTATTTTTGTAAATGATTCTATAGCTTTTAAATTTGATGAGGTCATTTCTTTATGTATTTCTTCTATTCTCTCATTAATATTTAATTCTTTCCTATGTTTATTAGGTATGGTTCTGTATTCATGAATAGCACTCTCAAATAACTTTGCAGCTACAATTGCATTATCTGTTCTTGTAAATGCTTCATTTATAAAAGACTCAGCTACTTTGCAAGTAATTTCAATTATATTTTTTTTATCATCATCATTTGTTTTTTGTAACCACTTCTTCATATCAAATAAATATGTTCGTTGAAATTTATAATCTTTTTCTTTTTCAAAATGTATAGCAAATTCAGTTAGTTTTCTGTAGACACTACTTTTCTCATCTTCTTCTATTTCTTTTAAGTCTAATAATAATCTAAAGATATTTGAGCAGTGTGCATACTGTTCTACAGTAGAGCTTAAAACATTTTCAAGAATGATTGACTTTATTTTATCTACTGGTTGTTTTGTTAATAAACTAAGTTTAATTGCCCTTCTAAAACTTCCTATTGAGTTGAAATCAAATATGTGTTCTTCATCAAGAGGAAACTTTATAAAACTATCTATAGCAATTAATAAATGAGTAAAATTCCTTTTTTCTCTATAAAGCCATAAGAAATCAGCTATAAATGCTTTTAACCTATAATCATCACATATATCAACTAAGTACTCTAAAAGCTCAAGATTCTCAATTACAAGCTTTTTAGGAGTATATTCTTGTGAGATTCCTTCCCATTTAATAAATGAAGTATATGGTTCATTTAAACTTTCATCATTTAATTGAAATGCACAAATCTCAGAAAGTAAATTTAGAACAATATTTAAATCACTATTTTTGTCATACTTATTTGCAAGGTCATAAAGTTTTGTTTTCATATCCCAGAAGTGTTTACAATCTTTAATAACTTCCAGGTAATTAGTATTTTTTAAATCTTTATGTGTGAATGAAATACTCATTTATCTCTCCAGAGCTTAATAGTTATTAGTAAAAGGTTGATATCTATAGATTAAATAAATTGATAACTATATACAAGTTAAATTACAAAGTTTATCTTAATAATTATTATAGTAATTTAAACTAAATTATAAAGGATAATAATGGCTAAATTTATTGATAACCCACTTGATATTATAAGTGTTGACACAAAAATTAAAACAATAGATGTCAAAAATAAAGATTTATATTTAATAATTAATGTAAGTGGTGGAACTTCTACTAAGTACAAAATACATAGTGATTCAAGATTTAGTATAGAATATATAGAAAAGAAGATTAAGAATAAGAAAAAAGATTCAGATATTATAATCAGAGAAGACTCAGAAAGAAGATATTTATACATTGAAATAGATAATGAGATAATGCAAGTTACAGGAACAAAAATATAAGTCTTTTTTAGGCTTATTCAAATAACTTTTTTATAAAACTTATTTTATTTGTAGGTGTTAAAAATTCCGTCTCAATCTGATAAAATAATATCAAGGATTGACATGGAAGATAAAGTAGTAAAGTATAAACTGTAAGCCTTCACTATAAAAATATTATAGTAAAAACTCACTAAAGAATTTTGGTAAGTTAACTGAGTAAATTCCAACTGCAATAAGGATGCAGCTAAATATAAATTTGTACAAAATAAGCTCCTCTAAAAATGAATTTTCTATTCATAAAAAACTTTACAATAATATAGTGAATATTCTATTTTTGCTCGTTTTTAAGTAACCTTATACAATTACATCTTAGTTTGCAATGCTTTAAAAATATAGTGTTTTAACTTCAAACACCTTTCTATTAGATAAGATAAAATATGATTATAAGATATTTAAAAGAAGAAAATAGTAATCAAAATTCACAAGTTAATCAGGATGAATTATAATGAAAGATACTTATGAAATTGATATAAACAGCAACTATACTGATATCTTTTTATTGATAAATTCTAAAGAAAAATTACAAAGTTTTCTAAACTATATTCCAGAGTTTGTTGTTAAAGAAACAAGAGAACAAATGGAAAAAAAAGAAGATGAATTCTTTCCTGTTGCTATTCTAAATGAAAAAGGAAAAGTTATCGAAATGGATTACAATACTGTTGTAAAATGTTTTACTTATTGGTCAAAAGATGTGTTAGGTTTCTCTCAATGGGAAGATATTCCTAAGATATTTAATTACAGTTTTTTATCAAATAGTTCAAAGCCTACTAATCAAAGTGTGTTCTTTTCTAGTATCATTTTTGGTATGTTTCATAGAGCAACTTCTGTAGGTTTTGACTTTACAAGAGGTGTTACAGGTTACAAACATTTACACGCAGTTCCTATTATTTATAAGTCTAATGCTACTGGAGAACTAATGCAATATGCTGCACTTACATTTTATATCAAAAAAATAAATGATGTGATAAAAGACAATAACTTTGAAGAGGATTTTAAACAAGCATTGGATTATTCAAGTGAAGCTTTTACACAAATAGCATTTGGTATCAAAAAATGTAAAGATGAATGGGGAGCAGAGCAACAAAATCACTATGAAGTGTGATTTTCATTCTATATTATAGTATATATAGTATATGTTTAGAAAACATTAGTAATGTGCGATTATATTTATTATAAAATACTATATTCACACAGATAAACTTTTACCCTAAGAGAATTACTAAGTTTGATTTAGGGTTAAATATAGCTTTTAAAATCACATAGAGTACTCTAAAATCAATTTTAAATGATTTTTAGTACCTATGGCTAACTTTGAAGAATAAAAGCTTTATTTTCAAAATTTACATAGGAATTGCAATGGAGCCACTTAAAATTTTCCTTTACATAATCATAATACTTTTATTTTTAACCTTAATATTTCTTCTTTATAAAAAATATTTTGATAAAAAACTTTTATTAAATATATTGGAAAAAAAGAAAATAGAAGAGAAAGAAGAAGGTGAAAAAATATTAGAAAAAAAAGAAGAGAAATTTTTTCATGAAGATGCATCAATGGATGAAATAAAAGAACATATAAAACTTTTGAATAAAACAAAGCAAGACTTCTTTAGCTCAAATACATTAAATGGTCAAGTTGAAGTTGACTTTGTAATTGGTTCACAAATCTTAAAAAATTGGGATCATTATAATCTTATAACTGAAGATGGAAAAATAATTCTAAAAAAAGAGATTGCTGCAACTGACAAAAAAGAAAATATTATTGAACATAATGATAATGAATTTATCATTAAAAATAATAAGAGTGAAGAAGTAAAAAAAGAATTTGTACCAGAACTAGAAGAGAACGATAATAAACTTGTTGATGTTAATCTAAATATAGAAGAAATTAAAACAAAAGTAATTAGTGAAAATAAAAAACAAAAAAGTGAAAAAGCAATAGATAAAAAAGAAGAAGAAAAATTAAATGAGTCAAAAGAAACAAATAATATAAAGATTGATGAGAAAAAGAAAAAAAGTTTCGATAATGAATATGACTTCTTCAATTTAATTATTTCTTTAGATAAAAAAGAAATTGAAGAATTACTCTTTTATGTTTTTAATAAATTACTAATTGAGAAAGATAAATCTTTTATTTATAACTCAAGTGATGAGCAATTATATTTAAATATGAAATTCTTTTTTTCAGAACTACAAAATAATTTCATAGATATAACAAATATAAAAGTAGATTTAAATTACAAGTTTGATGAAAAAATTGAAGTCAGTGAAGATAGAATAAATTTATTAATTAATTTAAATAAAAAAATAGAATATGACTTATTTAAAATTTTAGAATTTAAAAATAAAAATCATATTGCAAAAAAATATTTATTTGTATTTCATGAAGATGAAGAAAATGAATTATTAATAAATGAATATTATTTAACACTTCAAGATACTAGTAAAATTGAAGAGATAAAAAATAGAGCTGCAGTACCAGAAAAAATATTTAAAGCATATCACCAAATAAATATGTATCTAATGAAAAAAAATAAAAAAGAAGAAAAGCCTTTCTAAAAAGCTTTCTTCTTTAATTCTTTGAAAAAATATACCAACAATCTTTTTAAATAAACTCTTTTGTATTATGTTACTCTTTAATTGTATTCTGTAAGTGTTACTTTGTATTGTAGGGTTTTTTGTTATTATGAAATGCCCTATTTATAGTTACTCCTAAATAGTTGAAAAAATTACACAGTTACCTCCTAGTAATTACATAATTACCAGAGGGGTAACTGTAGAATTACCCCTGCAAAACTACACAATTACTCAGGGGTAATTGTGTAATTACTCCCCTTTACATAGGGGTAACTGTAGAATTACCCCTATTAAAAACCCTGTTGTTATGGTATATTTGAGTAAAATTGAAGGATATATATGAAAAAACTCTTAGTTACTACTACCCTACTTCCTGCATTAGCTTTTGCAGTTTCTATTGAGGATTATATTGATACAAATAAATGTGATCAAATTATTGATAGACAACTATATAAAATTTGTTATAGTTATAAAAATAAAGGACCACTTTCTGGTTGGGTAAAATTAGATGGAAATAATGTTAATACATCTAGGGATATTAAAAAAAGACCTAGATTTTATAATGAAAAAACTATTCCACTTAAGTACAGAACTAAGTATAAAGATTACACAGGTACAGGACACCTTTATAATAGTACATGTTAGTTTAATTAAAATGTAAAATATCCAATATTTATTTTAATGGACATTTTATTGTAGCTGATGCAGATTTTGATTATAATATTAAAGCATTAAATAAAGCATACACAATGGCAAATATTATTCCTCAAAGTGCAAAAGTTAATCAAAAAACTTGGACTAAAGTTGAGAGATATGGAAGAACATTAGCACAAAAATTAGGTTATATAAATTCAATATCAATTGCTGAATATTTAGAACCAAATAATCAAATAAAAAATGGAATTGTAATACCCACAAATTTATATAGAATTTATTTCAATAATACTGCAAATTTTGAGAAATGTTTTAAGTATAAAAATGAACTAAATATTGACTATAAAAATGATAAATTAAAAGAGCATGAAATTGATTGTGATTTAATAAAAATAAATAGATAAAAAAGAAGAAAAATGACTAATGATAATAAGCTAAAAAATACAATTATAGATTTATTTGAAAAAGAAGAAAAAGTAATAATTTCTTTAGATGGAAGTTGGGGAACTGGAAAAACATATTTATGGAAAAGCATTATTAAAGAAGAATCTATTTCTCAAAAAACTATTGTATATATTTCTTTTTTTGGTAAAGAGTCTATTGCTGAAATAAAAGCAGAAATAGCTGCACAAATTTATATTAGTTATCTAAATAATAAAAGATTTTTTAAGTGGCTAAAAAAAGATTACTCTTCAATACTTGGAAAACAAAATAAAATTAATTTATCAGAATTATTTATATTTATTCCAAAAGAATTTTTAGAAAAAAATGTAATTATATGTTTTGATGATTTTGAAAGGAAATCAAATAAAATTGAAGCAAAAGAAATATTAGGATTAATTTCTTATTTAAGTGAGCATAAAAGTTGTAAAATTTTGATGATTTTAAATAACTTTAAAAATGTAATTAATGATAAAGAAATAATTAATGAATATAAAGAAAAAATAATTGACTACAGTTTTTATTATAGCCCAGAGGCTATTACTAATTTTAAAAAAGTATCAACAGCATTAAATATAAATACTAAAGATGGAATACTTACTGAAATAATTGAAGATATTAATATAAATAATTTAAGAGTTCTGAAAATAGTTATTAGAGATTTAAATGAGTTTAAATTTTTAATTGATAAAACTGAAAAATATGAAAATATAAAAAAAGAATTACTGTTAAATATAGTTCATTTATCTATGATTACTTCAACTATTTTAGATAAAAATATTAAAGAAATTATAGAAAATATGCAAAATGATAAAGATGAAATAGAAAATAAAGTTTGTAATGATAAGGACAAGGTTCTGAAAAGAATAAATATTAATTATCCTTTACTTGATGAGTTTGTATATTACTTTATTAATTATGATTATGATAAAAGAAATCTTGAGAAATTATTAGACGAGCTGATAGAAATAGAAAAAGATTCTATAGAGCATTTGAAAAATAATAAAATATTAAAAGTAGAAATAAAAGAATTTAAAGAAAAAGTTAAAAACTTAATACATAATCATAGATATAATTTGGACTATAAAGAAAGTGACTTTGTAAATTGTGCATATAAATTAACAAATGACACTATATTAGATAAATATAAATACAACATGTACTGCAACATAGTTTATGAGGTTTATAAAATAAAAAAGACTAATAAACAAGCAGAAGAAGCTTATAAAAATGGTATGTTAAAAATTAAAGACTATGTTATGGAAAATGAAAATCTAGTATATGGTGATGCAAGTGTTAACTATTTGGAAGAAATTGATGAATATAATGAATTATTAAAAAAACATAGAGAACTACTTGAAAATAAAAAAATAAGAGAAAAACCACTATCAAAAAAAGAACTCAAAGATATTTTAAAATGGATTAAAAGAGAAGAATTTCATAAATTACTAAATTTTTCTAAAGATGATTATTTAGAATATTTAAAAAATGATAAAGACTTTTTAGAGGCTATTTTTAGATTTATGGATTCGTTAAGATTTGAAGGAATGGAAGATTATCTTATTTACTCAAAAAATATAAGAATTGCATTGAAAGAATTAATAGAAGAAGATAATGAATATGCTAAGAAAATAAATAGAGAATTTGAAAAGATTTTTAGTGCTTTTGAGTATTATGAAAAAAATAGTAATATATATAGATTAGAGTAATTAAGAAATTTTAAATTAAAAATTGTGATAGCTAGTTGAAGGATTAAGCAAAAATTTTCTACGGTGGAAAATTTTAAAGAAGATGTATAAATGAATTTGTAATAAATATTCTAATAGCAGTTTTCTCAGAATAAAATTTATGTAATACATCATGATGTACCCTATTCTTTTTATTCTATTACATCATATACAGTATCTATATTTAATTTTAGTAATATTTTAAGTACACTGCAATATTATTTGAAATAATGTATATTAAAGATAATTTCACTAATGCCTGTTGATTAAGGAAATTTCTATATCCATTGTAATTTATGAATTAAAAGAGTTAGTATTGTAATATATAGAAATATAATATTGTATTTCCAAGTTCATATATATGCAATAGCTATACCAGTCTTTTGTATATTTTCTTGGATGAGGTTTGCTCTACCCCTGCTCTACTCTTTTTAAAAAAGATTTACTTACAAAAATCATCATATTATGATATTAGCATCTTAAATATATAAAGATACAAAAGTAAATGATATGAGTTTAAAAGTTAGTATCAAGAAAACTAATATATAAGAAATGACTTGATTTCATTTGCAATGCAGATTAAATCATGAAGATAGCAAGATGAATTAATAAAAGAAGTTTCAAACAAACTCAAAGATACTTTTAAAGCAAAATTAAAAAATTTCTAGTGCTGTAAGAACATTACCATTTCATGTAAATAAATATGGCGAAGAAAACTTATAGAATAAGTTCAAAGAGAATAGGGTATTTAGCATACATAAAAACTCTGGATACACAATAAGCTGTTACATTGGATTAGTAATATATTAGTTTTCTAAGTTATTTGTGATAATTATTTTAAATAAATTTTTCTACCGTAGAAAAAAATAAACATATTTTACGATTGCAGTATCGTACTATTGACAAAAATTTAAAATGCGATTATAATGTCGTAAAAATTAAGTAAAATTTTCTACGGTAGAAAATTAAAGGAAATATAATGCATCTAAGATTTGAAAATAGAAAACCTACAAATGCAGAATTAGCAAAACACAAAGGTTATAAAAATGAAAGTTCTTTTAGAGCCTTTGCAAATGCTAACCCAGAAGAAGCAGAAGCAACAATACTTGAATATAAAGGAGAAAATTATCCTTTTCTATTAATTGAAGACTATGCAAAGTTTCATTATCCAGACGAGAATCTGGAAACTGTTGTAAAAGAATTAGAAGAAAAAATCTTAAATAATGAAATACCAGGTACAATCTACACTGATGGTAACAACAATAGAAACATTTACTTACCTGCGATTTATCCATACATTGAAGAAATATTAAAAGAGTTAGATAATCTTAGAAAAACAAAAGTTATTTGTATTGGTAACTATAAGGGTGGAGTAGGGAAAACTACAAATCTTTGTAACATTGCAGGAATTTTAGCATACTTAGGAAAAAAAGTATTACTTATAGATAATGATGTGCAAGGAAACTGCACAACTTCTTTTGGATATATAAGAGAAGATTTTGAGAATACTTTAGTAGAGCTAATTACAAAAGTTAATGATACAGATATTGAAGAGGTACTAAGACAATCAATTATAAATATTGATACAGAAGATTACTTTGAAAATGGAATTAGAGGTAAAATTGATTTAATTCCAAACTCACCAGTTGTAATGGAACTTGCAGAAGATTTACCAACATACAGTAGAAATCTAGGAACAATGGAAAATACATTAAAAAAATTAATTTCTCATGTTAAAGATGATTATGATTATATTTTAATTGATTTACCACCTGCAGTTAACTTATTCCTTAGAATGTCAATTATGGCATCTGACTATTTTGTGTTTTCATTAACTCCTGAAACTTTTTCAAGAGACGGTATCCCTTCAATCATTAGACCAGTTATTAAACAAGCAAAAATTTATAAGGAAGAAGTAGGAAAAGAGTATAAAGTTTTAGGAGCAATAAACTCTATGTATGAAAGTAGAAGTAATCAGCATCTAACTAATACTGAGAACTCAAATGAAAAACTAATAGACTTATTAGGAGAAGATTATACTTTATTTGATACATTTATTCCAAAGAATAAAATCTTTGATCGTGCACAGTTAGCAGCAAATAGTGCAGCAGTTTTTGAAGCTCCTACTGATAAAGGTACAAGAAGTTTCTTTGATTTAACAAAAGATATAGTTATGAGAATGTATCTTGAAGAACTAAAAAACTAAAGTAGGGTAGAGTAATGAAAGATTTTAAAGATTATGAAAAAAAGAGTGTTGAAGAATTAATTGAGTTATTAGCTAATTCAGATAAAAAAGAAATTAAATCTTTTCAAGCTTATATGACACGAAAAGGTCAAGTAAAGTTAGCCCTTAATGTTATTGCAAAACTAAGTCAAAAAAAACATACTAAATCTGTATTATCTGAGAGAAGTTTAGAGCCTACAGACAATACAGAGTCTAACTATTTAGAATTAGATGAAATTCAACCCAACCCTAGACAAGTAAGAAAGATATTTTCACAAAAAGATATTCAAGCTAAAAAAGATAGTATTAAAGCAAATAAGCAAATTACTCCAATTATTGTATATAAAAATAAAGAAGGAATTGTTTATTTAATTGAAGGTCAATTAAGACTAGCAGCTTTCAAAGAGTTAAGAGAAGAAGAGGGTGCTAAATACAATAAGATAAAAGTTGATTATCTTAAAGAAGATGAATACAATGAAAAAGACTTTAGAAAAGATGCATTAACAGCAAATGAGGCATCTACAAAAATGCATATGTTTGATTTAGCAATTAACTATAAAGTAGCTTATGAAGAAGAGAAGCAAGATAATTCTAAACTAACTTATGATGAGTTTGCATCAATGTATGGTAAAACTAGAACTTATGTATATGACTACATCAAAATAGCTTCAATTATTGAAGAACAAAAAGAACTTGCTGATAGGTTATTAGAGCTTGAAATAGATAGTAGAAGATTAATACTTGCAGTTGCAGCACTTAACATTGAAGTAGACAAGAAAGTAGAATTGGTTAATAAGTATAATAAGGGTGAACTAAAAATTACAGATATAGAGAAATTAAATGTAAAAGAGAGTAAACCAAAACAAAAGGTAGTTAAAGAATTAACTCTTTTAGATGAAGTGAGTTCTTTTAAAAAGGTAATAACTAATACAAAATATAATAAACTACCAGAACAGAAAAAAGCTTTTGTGGATGAGAAATTAGAAGAAATAAAAAAGATTATGGAACAAATAGAATTAGAATTAAAGGCAAAAAATGACAAAAGCTGAAATTTATTCTAAAATATTAGAAGTAAGTGAGAAAAATATTTAGCCTTTTAGAAAAGTATTTCACGGATGAAGATATTGAGGAATTTTTAAATATAGGAAAGATTCAAAAATTTGATAAGATAAATGATAAATACACTGGTAGTAAATTATTAAAATATTTTATTGCGTTAGAGTCAGTTTCAATTGCTACTGAAAAAGAGTTAGAGTTAGAAAACGACATAAAAGAATTAATAAAAAAATATATAGGGGAAAGTATATGAATATTAAAGAAGATGAAAATAAACTATTGTATAAAGAAGGGAAGGTTAAAGAGTTAGACTCTTTTTATATGACAGCTAATGATAATACTTTTTCATTTTTAGAGGATGCAGAGTATTTTATTTTTAAAAGCTTTATAAGTTCTAAAGATGAAATGTATGCAGAATTTACAAGTGAAGAATTTTTTAAAGAATTAACATTAGAGCCATTTTTAAAGCCTATTATTGTAACAAGAACATTATTGGTTACTGGAATGATGAGAGGAACTGAAGAATTTATGTTTTCTACAAAAGAAGAATCTATAAATGATTATGGCAGAGAAAATATATCAGAAAAATACGACCTAAAAGAATTATTAGATAATACGGAAAGATTAAGAAATATACTTCGTTTTATAAAAGGGCAAGGAGAACCTGATGTATCAATGTTACGAGATGAATTTAAATATAAATTTAATAAAGGAGAAGAAAAATGAAAAAAGGTATTTTAACCATTTTGTTAACAATAATTGTACTAGGGTTTAGTGGTTGTGGAGAAACAACAAGATTAGATAAATACGAGAATAAATTAGAAGATGTTAAAAAAGCACTTGATTATCAAGATATTGAATATGAAGTTAATTATAAAAAAGATTTAGATGAAGAGATTGAAGGACTTGAATATAAGAAATTGAATAATTTTACAAAATATTTAAAAAAACAGTTACTAATTAAAGATTATTATAAAAGTGTTAGACTCCCTGCAATAATTAATTCACAAAGAAAAATTTATTTACCAGATTATGAAATTAATGACACAATAGAACATATTGAAGAAATTGCAAAAAATAAAATAGAGATAAGTGGTCATGAATATGTGTATATATTTTTGAACTTATTAGAAAGTTCTGTTTTTCACATTGAACGAAAAAATGAAGAAGAAGCTAAAAAAAATAAAGAAAAGTTCTATAAAGAGAATACACCAAAAGAAACTACATCTAAATAAAAACACATAGCTAGAATTAATATAATTCTAGCTGTTCGTATTTCACACTAATTAATTTATTTCAATAAATCAAATCAAAAACTTATCTATTATATACTGTAAGTAACAAAAATTACTAGCACCCTTCAAAAAGATAGAAAATGGAAAAAAAAACAATAAAAGATAGATGTTACATTATATTAAAAGAAGATTTTAATGGAAGAGCTTCAGAAAAGCAATTAGCTCAAAGATATACTGAAAGATATCCAGACTATGATAAAAACCACACTAAAACTAAAACACCTTCGTTTGAAAAACTTTGTGGCTCAATTAATGCAGAACTATCGAGAAATAAACTTCATAAAAATATAAAAGTAGATAAGAGTGCTACTCCTGAAGAATATTTTATTGTTCCTGATTATTTGAGTATGCCTGTAATAATTCAACCTATTGGTAATCGCTACACAAAAGAAGAGTTTTTAAAGGATAACTATAACAGATGGGCAGAAAGTATTCTGTATGAAAAAGAATGGAAAAAATCAGTTGGTGCAATTGTTCTATTTGTTAAAAGTGGAAATGTTTTTGCAAAAGGTTTAATTACAAACATCGAAAAAAATAAAAAACAACCTAAATACCAATTAAACTATTTTTATAATTTAAAAGAAGTGGACCAGATAGATTATGACAAAATTTATGAGTATTCAGAATATAGTAGAAGCGAATATTTTAGAGAGTATCTTTTTATAAATGATTATAGAAGTGTAAAAATATTAGAGTACATTTACTCCTTAGAATCAAAAAAATATTTTGATGATCAACAACTTGATAATTTATTAGAAAATGATTTTGAGAACATAACACCTTTAGCTCCAGAAAGAAAACCTCAGAAGCCACCTGATAAAGAAGAATGTAATGGAACTAGAAAATATCCAAGAAATGCTTCATATGCAAAACAATCATTAGTAAATGCAAATTATAAATGCGAGATTAATAGTGAGCATAATACATTTATTTCTAATGCAACAAATGAACAGTACATGGAAGCACATCATTTATTTCCTTTAAGTGCACAAGACAGAATCTATAATAGTTTAGATGTTCCTGCAAATATAATCTCTTTGTGTCCAGGATGCCACAGAAAAATACATCATGCAAAAATTGAAGATAAAGAACAAATGTTAATATCATTGTTTGAAAAGAGAGAGTCTGAGTTAAAAGTATTTGGTATTACTGAAACAATAAAAGATTTAATAGAAATTTATAAAAACTATAAGGTATAAAATCAAATAAGATCTATCACTCATTATACTAATAAATGGACTAATAAAGGCAAGTATATACTAGAATACTATTAAGTAATCTAACCACTTAACACCTCATCACATTCACTCATATTATTACAAGACCAGGATTGAACTCAAGAAAATTCCAAACTCACATGATGCACAGTCCTCACACAATGACCTTTCCTAAATGATGCACCCAGAGGAAAAGGAGAAAAAGAGAAAAGGAAAAAAGGGGGAGGGGAGCGATTTGTATTGAAAGGGCTTAGTGTATGATGGTTCATTAGTATATAGATGAGGTTTGTGCAATGGTTAGATTACTTAATAGTATTTGACACAATATTGTTAAATTGTTATAATGTATATTATCAAAAGGATATAAAATGTCTAATGAAAGAATAGGGTATAAAGAAGTAAAAAAGCAAACTGATGATTTAAAAGAAATGACAATTAAAATCTTAGAGTCAGCAGATGATGTTTCTTTTCTTAGATGGATAAATGCAGATATCTATTTAATTGGTGATGATACATACAAAGAACTTCTTTATATCAAAAATAGTGCAATCATATTAAATGAAAAGAGAGCTAAAAAAATTGCTAAACCTCTTTTTGACATTATGAAGCTTATAAATGAAGATTATCCATGCATTGATTACAAGTTGACTACTAAAGAGAAATATGTCTACATTAGTTCAAAAGAGAATGTCCATAAAAGAGTTAGTAGTTCTTTTCCTGTATGGATAAACGAAAAAAGGTTAACTGTTACTCAATTATTAGAAGAGGGTAATTATTCAGAGAGCTTTATTAGTGAAGTTACAGAAAAAACAGAGAATGAAATTAAAGCTAGGTCTGATCTATTTAACTTTGTTATAGAGAACTTAGAAAAGTTCAACAGTTCTTATACAACAAAGAAAGTACAAAAGATAAAACCTACTATATATTTTCATACTACAGAGAAAACAGGTATTCAAGAACACTTAAGAGAACAAGTTCCAAATATCTTATGGTATAAACCTGCTATAGTTGATTTTGAGGGTAGAAAAGATAAAAAGGTAGACAAAGTAGTTAAAGAAGGTTTTGAAGTGTTTAAAGGCTTCTTTGTTAGTCCTAAAGATGGTTTTAAAAATGAGTGGAATGAATTTTTAAAATATGCAAATAAAATTCACAAATATAGTTTTAAAGATTTTTAATAAAAAGGATTCATTATGTTAAGAGCAATGCTTTATTTATTTGGGTTTGGAAGATTTATGTTTTTAATTAGAATTATCTCAATGTTGTTTAGAAGAAGATAATGGTTAATTTTAGTAACAAAGCTCATTCTGTATCTTTTACAACTAAACTAGAAAAAATAGAAGGTAGAAACAATCAAGTATACTACAGTTGTATTATATGGTTTAATGTTGTAAAAGGTTTTAATTCTGAAGATAAAATATCAATTACTCTTTCACCATTAGAACTTAGAACTTTAGGTCATGCAATAAATGAACTTTTAGTAACTGGTAGAAGCAGCTATGGTAAGTATGCAGATACCTCAGCATCAAGATATGCTAAAGACACTAATCAAAAGAAGTCTATATTTGTAAATACTAAGGATAATGTATATTATATTAACGTAAATATTAACAATAAGCCTCTTGGTATAGCTTATACTATGTTAGAGTTTAATTCTATTAAAGATGCTATTGAAAATTTAGCAAATACCATTGATAACAAGCTTTTTGAGTTAAATTCATTAGGTTTATAAAGAAAAATTTTATATAATAAGAGCTATAAATTTTAAAAAAGATTCAATTAGTTTTATTGGATTTGGAACATTTTCTACTGCAGCTAGAGCTGCTAGAACTGCAAAAGTTCCTGGTACTGACAAAACTGTTCAAGTAGCAGCTACTACAGTTGCTAAATTTAAAGTAGGTAAGGCTTTAAAAGAAGCAGTGGCGAAGTAATATGGACAAGCCGTAAGGCTCCATATTATATTTTTATCAATTATATTTAATATATACTTCTTTTAATGCATAGTTTCCATTTTGACCAATAAGATTTGATATCTCATTGCCCTCTTCTATTAAACCTTCTTTATATATTTTTTCAATTGATTCTATCAATTTAGCTGTTTGATAAAAGCTAATATCAAACTTCTTTAATAATTCAATAAGAATAATAGCTATTTTTTTAGTGTTTTCAGGAATAAAATCAAATATCTTTCTAGCTATTTCATAAGTATACTGTTTAGGGAAACTATCAATTTTTTCAATAGTCTCTAGTATTAATTTATAAGTATCATTATTAATAGTTTTTAGTTTATTCATCCAACTGAATAGTCCTATATATAGATCAGTTTCCTTTTTATCTAGCGAATTTAAAAATTCTTTCCATAATGGGATTAAATGCTTTTCAATGTCTACACTTTCATTTCTATTACTCTTAAAAAAGTCTATTATTAACTTCTTTTGTTCGGTCTTACCATCTTTAACTATATCATAAATCAAATCATTATCATGATCAGTAATAAATGCAATACAAATAAGCTCAATAACTTTTTTGTTTAAGTTATCTATTTCAAAATCCATATTTAACATAAATTCAAATGCACCAATATCTTTAATATCTGTATATATATCTAAATATACTGTAGGGTTAGATAGATAACCTTTATATAGAGAAGATCTATAGATATCACTAGACTTAATAAATAAATCCTCTAATTTATTTTCAATCCATTCTTTATCTAAATAATATATATTGGGTAAATATCTACCCATGACTTCAAAAAGATGAAATGACTTTTTAATTTCTAAATCTTCTAATATAATTTGCTTTAATTCGTTATGCCAAATTACTGCATTTGTATCATGCAACTTATCTCTTGCAACTTTTAATGAAAATACTATTATTGATGTGTAAAATTGTCCTTCATTACTATTTAAAATATCAGATTTTTTTTCATTACCAGATGAATAGTATTGAATTTTATTTCTCAAATCTTTAAATATAGTAATTATTACATTGACTTGTTCTTTATCTAGTTTTACAACCTTTTCAGTAGATGAGATTTTTCTTATAAAATCTTCAAATACTGCTACTAATTCATTGTACTTATTATCTACCTCTTTTAATGAGATAACTTTCTTTATGTATTCAATATATAAATTTAATTCTTCTTTTGTGTAACTATATATTTTTGAGTTTAATCCACTTAAAATATAATAATGATAATTTGATGGAATATTAACCAGAAAATCTAAGTTATCAATATATTTTACATAGTTTTCTTCTATATCTAATTTTATTTCTGATGCAAACCCACTTATTGTAGGATTATTAAAACTTGTACTTTCTTTTTCTTTAAATGATTTAATTTCTTTTACTAATTCACTTATTTCCATATTCGAGATTTCTTCTATTGAATAAGGACTTTTTGAGCCTCTTTCAGTAAAACCACTAAAATATGAATTAAATTCAGGATGTTCTTCATCAAAATCTAATGCATTATTATACTTTTCAAAATCTTTTTTCAATATATTATCTTCATGAGCATTTTTAAATGCATATAATATTTTTCGCTTATCTTTATTTATCAAGTTCTTATAGTTATCATATTCTTTCAAATATTCTAAATCTTGTGTTTCATTCCATTCAATGATTCGTTCAGATTCCTTAATAGAAAATTCATTTACATGATTTTTGAATAACATAAATAACTCATGATTCAATTCTGAGTTATCAATAGGATTATAGTCAATACTCCAGAATATATTTTTTAATTCTTCATATTTATAGTTAATGATATGAATAGCAAGTCTTTTATGTATATCATATCCTTCAGTCAACATTTTTTTGATATTCATTGATATTAATTGAGCATCCATAGATTCAAGTAAATCTCTAGTAAAATCTATTAATACTTTTGAAACTTTTGAAGAACTATATCTTTCTTGAGTACTTGGTTCAATACTAGGAATCAAAAATGAGTCAAAACTGAATTTCTTTATATTTATAATATTTTCGATTTTATCCAGTACTATTTTTAATACTAATTGCTGATATTCAACAGGTATTATAGATGCTATCTCTTTTGTTAATTCTTCTAACCAATAAAGCTCTACTAATGAAGTAAACTCATCATCTTTATAAGTGAAAGAGAATAATAATTCAAAATATCTAGTAATAAATTCTACATTCTTTGTTTCAAAAACTTTATCATGAAATTCACTTTTTAAATCTGCAGATATAAGTGTTTTATCATTTCTTTCAAGTATAAACTCAATAAATTCTAAATGTTTAATATTTAAATATTCTACTTTATTGTGTGCAAAGATCTTAAAAGTAATCCAATAAATATGTTCATGAAGTTCATACCCTTCTTTAATTAAATCATAGTATTCTTCAATTAAGTTATTAACAATGTCATTTAGAATTTTTGCATTTTGTTTATTTAAGTAGTTATTGCATATCTTCTCAAGATATTCGATTTCTTGCCAATAATTTATATATTGCTTACTATGAATAATTTCTGTTTCTTTTGAAGTCTTTAAACTAAATAAATTATTATCAACTAATATATTGAACCATTTAGCATGGTTTAGTTTATCGTTAGTTATAAGCTCTCTCCAGAAATACCTTTTTATTCCTGTTTGTGGAAAAAGCTTTAGAATTTCATTTAGTGAATTTTGTATTGGATTAGCCAGGTATTTGTCTACTTCATATACTATTTCATAAAAATTAGATTGCATCTGGATATCCTTGATTATCTTTTATTTCAATTTTCTTGATTTGATGAAGCCAATCTTCTAAGTTTGAATAATTTCCTTCATAATAGATTGGTTTTATATTCATGTCATTAAGCATTTTATATTGTTCTTCATCCCCTTTATCCTTTAATTTGATAAATGCAAAATGAGAATTTTCTACATTTTTACTTTGGTATCCTTTTGTATCATTTCTTACTCTATTTAGTCTTATTTTTTCAATTCTATTTTTAAAGAATTTCATAAAGTCCTTATCTTTAAAACTAAAACCCATAAAAACTAAATTCATATCTTTGATTATACTTCTAAGAAACTCTTCTAAATCTTCAGAGCCTTCCCCACCATAATTACTAGGATAAAAGTATCTATAATCATTTTCTGTTAACAAGAAGTTTTTATTCCTCTTATAACCATGAAGATAAACAATATTCTTTTTTTCAAGTAAAAGAGAAGTACTCAAGTCAGGTAAGTCTTGGGTATTAAATTCAACATTAGAAATACTATTCTCCGAATATATAAAATTAATTGTTTTAATAGCTTCTTCTAATGTTGTATCATAATTAGTTGTAACAACTGAAAAAAATTTAATCATTATTTTAATAATTGTAGATGTTGTTAACGTATTTTTTGGTTCAAATTGATTAACTAAAAAACTTTTGTATTTATCTTCATTATTGATCTCATCTTTTATAATTGAAGCAGTTTTTGGATAGCCTAATTCTTTAATCATCTTTTCTAATGACTCTTTATTGTTGTACTTCTTAGTTAACTTACCTAAATCAACAAGTAAATTTACCCAGTTACTTATTCCTGTAGGAGTAGATATTCCAGATCCTAAAAAAGGTAATAATTTTTTATCATTATTGTTATAGTGTTCTAAAAGAATTTCAAAGTTTTTTTCAGAGATTTTTTTAAAATCTTGTGCTATCATAAATACCTATCATCAATTATTTAACCTAAAAATTGTTTAATTTATTTTATTATATTTTATCTATTTAGAGCTAAAATAATAATAATAAATTTATCAATAAATACTTTTAAGATATTTTAATTATGTTATAATTTATTATGAATATAGATAATTTTATTAATCAGATGTCTAAAAAAACTTCATCACATAGAGCTATGACTGTAAAACAAATGAAAAACTTTTTAGGAAGAGTTTCATTTACAAAAAGCTTATATTTGATGCTATTAAGATTCGATGCATTAAATTGTAAATGGATTAAAGACTCATATGATTATAATGCTAGGTATGATAGTCCTTTTCCTAAAGAATCATTATTCTCATTAAAAATTTTTATTCCATATATTGCAGAGAAGATTGTTGTACAATCAAACCCTAATCTAAAAATAAATCATAAATATAATGAAAGATATATACTTAATCACTTATATAATTCTACAATTGAGTCTGGTAATTTTAATGTAAAGGATAAAGAGTTTATTAATAAATTTATGTTCTTTTATGCCTATGAGCAATTTTCAGTTCAAGAAACAGCAAATTATCAACTTGAAGTATTGAGACTTTTAACATTATATAAAGACTATCCTGAAGTAAATCAATTTTGTGTAGATGAAATAGGTATTAGTTTAGAAGAGTTATGTATTTGTACTATACTATTCTTTATACACTTTATTAAGTATGATAAAGTAGCAATTGCATATCCTCTTAAAAATTTTCATGAATATACCAATAATATAAATGGTATTACAAAAGAGAAAGTAGATAAATTTTTAGACTTTATTCTTATTGATGAAAAAGAGTTTAAAAACAAATATAACTTCTTAAGAAAAAAATCTCCTGAAAAGAATAATGACTTTATTTCATTCGATAAGTTACAGACAATTGATAGGTTTTTACCTAAAGTAAGTTTTCACTATCCATTTATTACAGATAAAAACAAAGAGTATATTTTTTTGATATCATATAGCTCTTTTTTAGAAAGTAGCAAATTAGAACGACTTTATATGTATTTTTATGAGAATACAAAAATAAAAGAGTTTCGTTCAAGAATACATGGTCCTGCATTAGAAAGATATATTAGAGACTTTGCAAAGAAACATACTACTGCAGCTGATATATATGGGGATGAGATATATTATCCATTAAAAGAAGATGGAAAACCAAACAAAAAAAAGAAACTAGATGCTCCAGATGTAATCATTGAGTTTGAAAACTTTGTAATATTTGTTGAATGTAAATCTAAACCTTTTAATATATTAGAGGCTTTAAAGAATTATGATACCTATGATTTCTCAAGACTGATAAAAGATATAGATAAATCTCTTGAGAATATTAATAACTATCTAACATATAAACAAAATTACAATGGTAAAAAGATTTATAAATTCATTGCATACTTCTTTAATCATCCTATGTTATTAGACAGTACCTTATATAAATTAAAAGGTTTTGATAACAGTTGTCCAGAAGAAATTATTTTAACTAACATTCATGCACTTGAAGAATTCTTCAATATTAAATCAAGTTCATTAGATAAAGTTATTGAACATTTTTATACTTCTCATAAAAAAGATAACCTGGCATTTGGGAAATTTATAAGAACAAATTATTATGATGAGGTTGACTCTAAAATAGTGAACCAAGAGTTTCAAGATTTCATAAAAAATACTTTAAATAAAACAGTATCAATTAATACGGAAAATTCTTTTGTTCAAAAATGATTTTACTAAACTAACTGTAAAGTATTTAATATAAAAACCTTTTTTTGAAGCTTTTTATATTTTAATACGGAAAATACTATATTTTCCGTATTAATATTGTCATTCCTTGATTTTTTTGTTATAATTTCTGGAATTTATCAAATTCATTGAATAAGGTAGACTTTTGAGAAATAATTTACTAGAGTTAACAAGAATAAAAAACTGTAGTGTCAAAAATATAAAAGAAGAAGCTGCTCTTGTTGCAGTTCACAATTTATTAGGTCAATATATAAATGCAATTGAAAAAGGAATTGATAAACCTTTAATTTCTAATCCAGATCAAAGTGATGAAAAGTACATTTTAGAATTAACTAAAGATATTCATTCCTATTTATCTGAAGAAATTTTATCTGCACATATTATAGACAATATAATGTTATCAGCAAATAAAGATGCAGCTTGGCAAAGAAAAGTAAGTCTAATTGAGCCTATAGCTTACTTCTATGATATTCTTACAAGAACTTACTTATCAAAAACTTATATCCTAAAAAAAGACAAAGATGGTAATCAATTTTGGATGCCTGAATTATTAGCTTTTTCAATAATTTGTGATTTAAAAGAAGAAAATTATAACTTTAATAAGTTTGAATATATTCAAAATTTAGAATTATCTAAAGTTATGGATATCTACAACAACTTATCTATTAAAATATCAAGAGCATCTAAAAATGAGGATGAAAGCTTTTTTAAACTTCAAAAGAATAGCCCTATTAAAGCCATTCAAGAGATCTCTTTATTTATGGTGAATAAACTTATAGATACTAAATATAAAGTACCAAGTGTAAGTAAAAATATGAAAAAAAGGAATAAAAAGAATGGTAGAAAACGAAAATAATTTAGGTTCTTTCATATTTGATGATGATTTAATAGAGTTTGAACCTTTTGCAAATTTTGAACTAAATTTCTATCATTGGTTCAAGCCATACATGAGAAATGTATTCTCTACCCAAAGTAGAAGAAAAATAATTAATCTTGAATTACACAAACAATTGATAAAAGAATTTAATAAAGCAAGTGATAATGATGAAATGAGAGAAGTCATAAATGCAATGGGTAGGAATGGTTTTAAAGGACCAAAAAGTTATTTCAATCCAAATATAAAATTTTATGATTTCTTGATTGCTAATAATATTCAAAGTATTACAAACATTAAGAATAATACTATTAAATATTTTCTAGTTAATGAATTAGAATCTTACAGCTCTACATACAAAAAAGATATTTTGGTAGCTATAAAAAACTTTTTACAGTTCATTGAATCAAAGAATTATATAAAAAATGGTGATTCACATTTCTTTAAACTTGATAGAACACTAGTTAAATCTATTCAAAAAGAAAGAAAGCCACTTGCATATTTAAAGCCAGATAGTGAGTTTGATTTATTCCTTAGTACAATAGATAAAATAAATTGGAAAAGAAACAGTAAACATAGAAACAGAGTGATGTTAAAGATACTATTAATTACAGGTATAAGAGTTAGTGAGCTAACTGATATTAAAAAGAGTGATTTTAAGGAAAGTGGGAATTCATATGAGATAGCAATTATTGGAAAAGGAAATAAAAAAAGATATGTTTATATTGCAAAAAATATAATAGAAAGTGATTTGAATAATCTTGTATTGATTGATACAGAATATCTTTTTACTACTAGAACTGGAAAAAAATTAAATGATAGATATCTTAATACAATAATTGAAAATGTACTACAAGAGGCTAATATTCCTAAAAAGGAAAAAAATGGTCCACATATGCTTAGACATTCATGTGCTACTTGGCTTAATGTAGTTGCAGGTTATGATATTTCAAAATTACAAGCTTATTTAGCTCATGAAGATATTTCAACTACAAAAAAATATGTTCACTTAAATGAAAAAGTTGTAAAAGATATGAGTGAGAGAGTAAATATAATTTTAGGATCTAAACTATAATAGCAAATCTAATTCTAATATTCTTTTTTTCTCTTTGTTTGATATAATATAAATAAGGAATTATAATGTTTACAATTGAAACCATTACACTCATTATTTTAGCAATAGCAATTTTCTTGTCAATAGGAAAATATGATTCTAGTAACTCTTAATTAATTTTTATGATAATTTGTAACTAGAAGTATTATAAACCTTTTTTTCCATATTAAAGTATTATAAGCTATTATTTTATTCTTTAGATCCTTCATATAAAGATATTTACCTAAGAACAATAGCATTCCAAAATATAGAATTGAAGTTATTATAAAAGATTATGCCAAAAGATATGGAGGAAAGCTCCACATCTTAAAGTTTATATTTACCTAAAGAACTTTCTGGATCGTATCTTTCTTCTTCTTTTAAATACTGTAGTACTTCTTTTGCATCATAAGTTAAAACATTTTCTGGTCTTTCCTTGTAACTTTCAATCACTAATTCAACAACTCTTGGCTTGTAATGTAATTGACAAGGATCTGTATTAAAACTTAATACATTTGCAGTATTAATTTCACATTTTTCAAAATATTCTTTTGCTGTGTTGATTAAAGAACCATCAAAATTAGATAATTTAGGAGGATAAGCTATTGCAAAATAATTTCGATTTCTTTTTAATGTTGCTTCTGCTGCAACTTGTAATCCTGCTGCAGTTGAATTATTATATTGTGGAATTGTAAACATACTACTTTCTCCAATACCTGTTATATTAATTAAGGCATACTCTTTAGTTAAAGTACAATAAGAGTTACTAACTCTATACTTATTTGCATGAACGGTACATTTATTCATATCTTTAGGTACATAATAAGCATGTCCATGCTTGGAACCACAACCTGCAAATAAAAATACCAATAACATTGGTAAAGTAATTAATAATAATCTATTTTTCATAACTATCCTTGTCTATTAAAATATATTTGAAATTTGTTTTGAAGAGATATCTTCAAGAGCAGTAAATGCCTCTTTTTTATCTAGGTTCATTTGAATAACTTCAGTAAATACTTTTGTGGTATGAACTTTATCTTTGTTCTCAACCTTTACTGCAAATATACCTCTGTATGTTTCATCTTCTAAAGCTTTTCCTGCAATACCCGAACCTAATGCCATAACTAAACCAACACCAAGGGCATCACTACCACTTCCTGTTGCTGAATATTTAAGTGCAGTACCAGTTAACCCATAACCTAATGCTGATTGTAAAGCAAAAGCCTCTTTTATGTTATTTACAAATAATACATCTACAAAAAGTTTAATTGATGAATCTGCTGATTCATTTACAATTGAATAACCTTTTTGTTTTAAAAGTGTTGATAGTTTATCTTTTAGATTAATATTATCTCCACCACCTTTTTCAATATTATTTACTTGTAGATAAATAGAAGAATTTTTCATTTCACTTTTATCTAATTGTATAGGCTTTGTAAGTTTTGCTTGTTTTTGCATTTCCATAGTTGCACAACCTGTAAATAAAAAAGTGATACAACATATAAGTAGTAATTTAACTTTTATCATTTAATTCCTTCTTCTAAATATATCTTTTTCTAACTCGTTTTTTTACAATAGGATAATTTCTTGAAACTTTAAATCCAAGTAAAAATAATACTCCACTAATTCCAAACATCAATCCATAATCGGTTAACCAACCACCACCAAAAAAATAATTAAGCCCAGAGATTATTAGTTTAGAAATAATAACACCACCATCAGTATTAAGTGCAATAATTCCTAATAACAAAAACCCTTGTGCATACATAAGTAATCCTATTCCAAAAGAATCTTGTGTTAAATACTTTGAAATCAATTTCTTTACATAAAATCCATAAAGTAAAGCAGGAACAAACCAAGCTAATATATATAAAAGTTTTGGCGCATTATTAAGAACTCCTATTTTCATTAAAGCTAAAAACCCTAAGTCTCCAGCTACAGCAACTGGAATAGATAAAATTAATGCCCACATAATCATACCAGCTATAATCATATCTCCAAGGCTACTACTATCATCACTCATAATTATCCTTCAAATATAAAGATTTTTATTATATAAAAATTATTCTTACACTTAAATTATACATATATGTATTATCTCATTTTTATCTATTGGTATAAAATTCTTAATAAATTATACATATAAGTAAAAGGTAATTATTGTTTGATTTTACAGAAGATGAAATTTATGAATTTCATAATAAAGTTTCTTTGAAAGTTAGAGAACTACGAAAAGAAAAAAATTTATCACAACTAGATTTAGCGTTAGAGTTAGGACTAAAAAACTCAAGTTTTATATCTCATGCAGAAAATCCTAAAATAAGTACACATCATTTTTCAATAGAGCACCTTTACAAAATTAGTAAAATTTTAAATATTGAACTTTCTGATATTTTAAAATAACTGAGAGAATAGTCCTTTTATTAAATATTCTATGTTAAGATTATAAAAAGGAAAAATATGGATCCTAATACACAATTTAATATAGTTATAGGAATTGTTGCACTTTTTGGAATATTACTTGTAATAGGAAAAAAAGAATCTGAAAAAAGAGAAAAATTAAATAGTGACAAGATATCTACTTAGATATAGATAGAAAAGATGAAGGTTTAGTAAAACAGTTCACCTAAAAATATCTATACTAAGATGTTCAATGACAATTCTATCAAAAAGTTTTATTCTTGTAAAGAGTATTAAAATAGTTTATTTAAAAAAATTATGATTTTTCTATTTCTTTTTTCATTTGAAAGTGAAAAAGCAAAGAAAAGTCCACTAATAAATAAAAACAATCCCATAAAAAATGCATTTTTATCATCAATATTAAAAAGAATTGCTGAGGGAACTATTAAAAATACAAAGATAATAGTATATTTATTTAAGTATTTCAATTTATTTTCTATTGGTTTTTTTATTTTGTTTTAAATATTCATTGTGGCCTAAAGTATATGTTATACCAATAAATGCAAGAATTAACATTGGAATAAATGTAATAAATGAGTCCATGATCAAACCTTTTCTATTATTATTTTTTAAGTACTTATTTCTCTTATCAAAATGCAATAGATGCAAATAAAATTTTTGTTAATATTTATAGCATTATTCATTCTATCAATACTTATTTTTCACTAAATATTTCAAAACTCATATTATAATACTAGCTTATTTTCTAAATTAACTTAATAAATTATACAATTTTACAAAATAATATACAAAAAAATTTTTGCTATAATCAAGATAGATATAAAGATATACAAATTTTTTAATAAAATGGAGATTAAAATGACAAATGAAACTGTAGCAATTATAATGATGCTTGAATCATTGGTTTAATGATTGGTTTCATAAAAAAACTAAATAAATAAACCCATTCTTACTTAAAAACATTCACATTAATTAAAAAATCTAATTACTTTATCAGTCCAATACATATACTTTACAAGTCTTTAATAATTCGCTAAAATTACATTGAACATCTAAGGATAGATATTTTTAGGCGAACTGTTTTACTAAACCTTCCTCTTTTCTGTCTATTCCTTAGTAATTAACTATTTTTATCCATATCTTTTAATAGTACCATTCTCATCCAAGCTGATGTAGTAATTTTTATACCTATCTCTTTTGACATATTTAAAGCTTGTTTTTCTATCCACTCTTTTTCTTTTTGGTTAAGAGCAATTGGTATTGCAACATTTCTAACCTCATCATTTGCTTTTTTAGGTCTTCCTGATGGCTTTTTAGTTTTGATTTTTTTATTATCTAATACATTTTCATTAGTTTGTATTTTTGCAGAATTTTGTTTTAACTTATCACCATAACCCATTTTACAACTCCAATGACTTATTTAATAACTTCATATCTTCTATTGCATTTCTATAAATATGACGTTTAAATCTATTTGTACCTGCTTTATCTTCAATATATTCACAATCAAATAAGTTATTTGACTTTACTATAGAAGATGATTCAAATAAAATCATACATAAAAGTACAAGTAAAAAAACAGGTATTAATAATATTGTTTTTATACAACAGGTAAACTCTAAAATGAAAGAAATACTTGGAGAAGGATTCACTTCACATTCATTTAGACAAGGCTTAATTACTGAAATGGGAAGTAAATCTATTAATATAAAGATTATCTCGAATTTTATTGGTCATAAAAATGTTAGCACAACACTTGGATATATAAAACCAACTGATAATCAAATAAAAAATTCTTTGGTTAGATAAAATTACTGCAAAAAAATTTAATCTCTAAGAAAGCTATTATCTAAAAATTTTCATGGGTTTTAGTAAGAGTTTTTCATTATAGATGCTTGTGAAGGTAATGAAACATCAGGCAATGTTTGTAGAAATTTGGTGTTGATTATGTTGCAATTATTGTAAATATAGTTGGTTGGATAATCAAGGGAACACTAATAATAGAAGGTTTATTATTGCAAGTAGCAACAGTTTTTTTTGATTTTTTGTTTTAATTATAGGTATAATTTACTTACATTTAAAAGTGAAACAACTATTAAAAAAACTGGAGGTTACAAATGACTGAGTATATATTAGCTGTTACAATGTTTTCTGTAGCTGTATTAGTTATTTTCTTAATTAAAGATTTAAATAAAAAATCTCAAAAACACTCACATAAGCATAAATAATCATGTTAGTACAACACAAAGATGCATTAGTTAGATAGTCACAATATACTACTATTATTGAGCCGATTCATAGACAGTTTAAAAAGCTTATTAAAACCAAAAGTGCTTTTTCTAAAACTCAGGCTTCTATATATAGCTATTCAGAAGTCTTCTAAAAAATGAACAATGCCAATTTAGAATTAGTCTTTAACTATTTTACAGTTAGCAATATTATTTGAAAGTAGATTAGATGAATCTTTAAACTTGTAAGCCTCCCCTTAATTAGGACAGCTTAAATCAGAATAATTAGCTTTTAAATTGTACTGTTCTAAATATTCAATTGGACTTAATTTATTTAAAACTGTATGTGGTCTATTATGATTATAATCATCAATCCACTCTTTAGCCATATCTCTAACTTCATTTAGTGAGCTAAAGATGTAAGCATTAAAAAACTCTCTTCTCATAGATCCATTAAATCTTTCTACTCTTGAATTTTGCATAGGACGACCTGGTTGAATAAACTTTAGCTCAATATTATGAATATAACAATAAGATTCAAGCTTATGAGATATAAATTCTGGACCATTATCTACTCTTATTGACTTTGGTAATTGCCCTTTGCAGTGCTTGTATAACTTTATTTGAAGGAAGTGAATTTGATACTTCAAACTCTATAAGCTCTCTATTAAATTCATCCATAATATTTAATATTCTATATCTTCTTCCACCATAAAGTGTATCGGACATAAAATCCATAGCCCATTGTTCATTTGGAGAGCATAGATATTGTAATGGCTGTTTTATTCTTGTAGGTATCCTTTTTTTAGTTCTTCTTTTTATATTCAATCCAAGGGCTTTATAAACTCTTTTATGATTCCATTTATATCCAAGTTTACGAATCCTATGATACAGCAAGAAAAAACCATTTCTAGGATATTTATCAACTAGATTATTTAAAACATCAATTAGCTCTGTGTCATCTTTTACTTTAGGTTCATAGTAATATGTTGATTTACTAAGTCCTACATATTTACAAGCCTTTGAGATACTAAACTTAAACTTATCACATATATATTTTACTAAGGCTTTATAATCTGCAGGACTTACAGCTTTTTTTCGATTGCATCTTTTAAAGCTTCATTGGCTAATGCCATCTCTGCATACATCTTTTTTAACTTTGCATTCTCTTTTTCAAGTTCTCTTAGCTTTTTTAAATCAGTTTGTTGTATACCACTATATTTTGTTTCCATTTATAGTATGTATCTCTACTCACACCTTTAGCTCTTAATGTTTCAACTACTGGTGTACCATCTTCTATCTCTCTTAAGATTTCAATTATTTGTTTCTCTGTAAATTTACTCTTTCTCATTTACAATTCTCCTAAATAAATTTTAGCAGAATTATTCTGTTTTATTTAGTCCAATATTTGGGGAGGCTTACAAGTTGTTCAAAAAGTCCTAAGAGTTTGAGAGAATCTATAAATTATACTTCTTGAATACTTTTTGGAACAAATTATATCTCTAAATAAAGGTTATAAAGCCAGTAAATAGGATTTTCTAATTTTGTTCCAAAATTTAGAGATTTAGGAAAAGAGTATCTAGAGTTTTTTTATCCTATTTTCTATTGACGGATCAAGTTTTTAATCTTTCATTTGTTGAAAAAGAGAGTATTTATAGTTCTTAGGAACGGAAGTGAATAGAAAGAATCTTTTTTTAGGCATAGAATTAAATCTTGCAATCAAGTTTCTTTTTACAATTTGACCATCCTTTTCATTTAATTCAGAGTCTTTCTTATATTTAGAGTTTATATTAAAATGTTTTGAAATAAACTCCTCGTTAGATACAATTTCTTTAAATTTGTTAAATTCACTCTTCCCTTTTAATCCATTAAAAACACAATTATTATAAGATTCTTTTTTCCCATCAAAATATATTTTATTTTTAAATCCTATACTATCAAAATATTTTCTTATCTCATTCTCAGCATAGTCTGTATATAAACCACATAAAAATACAATCTCTTTTTGAGACAATAAAGTTTCTCTAAATATATCATATTTAGTAGTATCAATTTTATAATAATCTTGTTTTTCAGCTTCTTCTTCTAATATGTATTTAGGATTAAAATAATTTAAAATACTTCTAAAAAACTGAACAAACTTATTCGATTTAGAGTTATCTATATTTTCACACAAGTAATAGTTAGAAAATGCTTTAATTATTTGACTACCTGAAATACTAACATCAAATAAAAGAACAAGTTTTTTTGAATTTCTTTTTAATAATGCTTTTGGAAAATCCTTAAGGTCTGTTTTTCTCCATAAGTCAGGTTCTTCTGTTTTAAAATTCACTAACCTATGTGTTCCGTTATTATCGATTGGATTCTTTAATGTAGTAATTAAATAGCTTTTATTTTTATATTGTAATATTTTAGATACGAAATCAGTACTATCCTTTTTAGATATAAATTTATGATTTGCAATAATATGTAATATAGCTAATATTTCATCTTCATTATTAAAGATTTTAAGCCATTGAAATAAATGGTGTCTAATTGAATCAATCCCATCAAATTTTTCATTATAATGGTAATGATTATCCAAAACTTTTACTGCATTATCAAAATCTGGGTAGTGTCTTAATTCATTTAAACTTTTAAAAGGTTTGAATAGATAATCAAATTTATTAGAATTAAAAAGACTATTCCTATCTTTTATAATTTCAAAAGTCCTTCGAATTATTGGAGATATTATAACAATATTATAAACATCTTCCTTTAGTGTATGATAAGTAAGATTATTCTTAATAATATCTAGTTTATCTGGAGTTAATTCATGGAATAATGCATTATCTTCATCCAGATAATTATATTTAATTCTATCCAAAGATAATGTTACCCCATTGATAATGACTTCAAATTCTTCATCAGTCACATTATAATCAATAGTACTTTTTTCAAAGTCTTCGATATTAGGAAGTTTCTTATCTATTTTAGTACACTCATTTGACCAAAGTATAGCAAGTTGCTCGCTATTTTCAAATGAGGAAGATATACTATTGATAAACATTTTTAAATTAATATCCTGAATAGTTCCTCTATTATCAAAAATAATGAACTTTTTATTTTCTTTATTCCTATTAAAAGATAAATAAATTTCAATAATATCATAAAAGTTTTTATCTACTTCAGTATTTTTGTAATATTGAATAATTGTATTAATTAAATATTCTTCCATCTGAAATATATTAGTAGGTATATTTAATTTTATTTTCTCAATAAAAATATTTAAATATTCAAGTTTTTCATTTGTATCAGAAAAATCGCCTTTAGGAAAGAAGTGTTCTGAGAAACTTGTAAAAATCTTTGATGTATCATTAAAAAAGAAATCTAATTGTTTACTTTGTATTAATTCTTCCATATATTTAAAGTAGTTACTTTTATTTTTAGGACTATAGCTTTTATCTGTAATAAAAAATTTATTAAATCCATCATATGCAATTAAAGGAGAGGTATTATCATTCATTATAAAAAAGTTTTCATAAAAGTGATTTATTAATATAGATTCACTATCAAAATATTTTTTAGAAAACTTATCTAAGTTTTTGTGTATTTCATTTAAATCTATTAGAAGTTCAAAAATATTTTGATAAAGTTTATCATATGGCTTTTTAAAATCTTCTATATTAAAATCAAATATAATCGTCTTATACTTCTTATCAAAAATTAGTTCTTGAGAAACCTCTTCATTTGTATAAGGTAAATCTTCAGCTAATGTCAATTCATTTTTCAATCTCACTAAAATTTTATTTTTTTTCCATAAAATTGTTATATCATTAAATATTGCATTTCTTAAACAAATATCTTTTGAAGGGTAAAAGATTGACTCACTTCCATCAAGCCACTCAAGATATTTTACATTTTTATCATTAATTAATATATTTTTTATCTCTTTTAAATCTTTGTCTTCAGAAATAGAATTGTTATTGGATATGTATATTAACTCTATTAAAGAATCAAAGTAATTTGTAAGAATACCATATGTATCAGAATCATATTTTGTTAAAATATTATGTTTTTCATCTTTGATTAAAGGCATAATAAAATTAATATTTGTTTTATTTAAAGAAATTGAGTTAAGTTTAAGTGTCCAATATGAAAGATAGTCAATATCTTTTTGACTTATAAAACTTTCCCTATTAATATTTGAGAATAAGTTTTGCCAAATTAAAACTATTCTATTTTCAAAAGATTTTAAATCTTCATTATAAAATAGAGAAGATATATATAATAATTGAATATATTTTATTGTCGTAGTTTTATTATATAAGTATGTATTTGTATCAATATGATTTTTTATTAAAGAATGAATCGTATCTACAAATATTTTTGACAATTTATATAATAAATCAGTTTCCTCATTCTCTGAAAACAGCATAATATTATATAAATAATCTAATCTATCTTTCTCATCAACACTTAACAATATTGAAGTTATTTTATCTAATACCTCAGGAGGTAATTTTTTACTAAATTCTGAAAGCATTAAATCATTATATATAGAGAAATCTTCACCAATTTTATTTAATATATAATTGTTATATAGTGTATTATCAAGTACATAAATTTCTAGAATTAAGAGCTTTTCAATTTTAGTTAATTCTAAAGTTAAATAATAGTCTAGTAATTTCTTTAAGTTTTTTAATGAATCTTGATCAGTATTTTTAAGTACTATTAGTATTCTATTTAATAATGTAATCCTTTTTAATTCTTTTAAATCATAAAGTAAATTAAAATTAATATCATTAAGTTTATATCTATCAAAATAATATTTCCAAAAAATATTAAAAAAAGAACCTCTACCCTTACTCATATTGATAATATATGCTTCTAATTCTGTTTTTTTATTTTTAATAAGTTCAACATCATCTAAATGAGTAAATAGAAAAGTTAAATTATTTTCATTTATATTTCCTTCTCTATCCTCTACTAATTCAATTAGTTTTGTTGATGCACTATGAATAGTAGACTTTGATTTAATATCTTGATTTTTTGATACTTTATCAACAAAGTATTTTGTATTATCGATATATTGAGAAAATTCTTTTATATATCCTTTTATTGTACCTTTGTATTCTTTTTTATCATTAAGAGTTAAATATTTTGTATCTAAATGACTTTTTACATAAGTATATATCTCATCTAAGAAACTCGAATCTTTTACAATAATAAATATATCATCTACATACCTAAAATAATAACCATCTCGTTGAATTTTATTTTCTATTACTTTATCCAATGAAGACAGGTATAGTTCTGCAAGATACCTTGCATAAGCAGGTCCTTGAGGTAAACCTTTTGATGAATTGTTATTTATCTTTTTAGTGATTTTGATTAGATTTCTAATGATATTAATATAAATATCTTTTTCAGTATCACCAATTAATTCTTTTGAATAGTTACTATTAATCTCGTGATTAAGCTCTATCTGAAGTTTTTCTAAATCAACTTTATCATAAAAAGATTTCAAGTCAATTTTTAAAATTTGATATTCTTGAAAATCTTCTGAGTATATTATTGTTTTAAGTTCACTAATATAGATATTCCATTGCTTAAACCAATTTTCAAATATTTCATGATTTCTAAATGATGGGTTAAATCTATAGCCGTAGCTTCTTGACGATGAGTTTTTATAAAAAATAGAGTCAAGTACTTTTATTGAAAATGTTGTAATTACTTTATCTTTTGCGCTTAAAGAGTACAACCTTCTTATTTTGTCTTGCTCTTCTCTATTAAATTTATAAGTATCATCAAATTTATAATCATCAGTTAGAAAAGATTCTATCTCCTGAGAAATTAAATGATATTGAGATTTATACAAACTATTAATAATATGGAATAATGCAACTTCATCGTTTCTTTTAGTATATTTAATCTGAGATTTTACAATAGTCCTAAATAAATCTTCATCAATCTCAAATACATTTTTATTTAAGTAATTAAAATTGTCTAAATGTTGAAGTGGTGTTTGTTCTATATTATCACAAGAACATTCTTTATTATATTCATTTCGAAAAAAATCACAAGTTGGAGGGCATAATCTATTAGAAAATTTTAATCTCTGTTTTATGATAGTTTCATTTGCTCTTTCCCTTGACATAAAATATTTATGCAATAGAGTTTTTCCTAAGGGCTTATCTGATAGTTTCAACTGTCCCAGCAATCCTACTATTACTCTAGCTTCTTTTTCTGATGGCCTTGATTTTGAAAATATATTATTTAAATGCTCACATTGTGTTAGCTTTTGTATGATTTCATCTAGTTTTATATTATCAAAGTATATATCCTTTGAATCTAAATAGTTTATTTTTAACTTTTCCTCTTCCATAGATTCTTGAGTTATACCTAATTTAGAGAATAAAGTATCTTTGTTTTGTTTTACATATGTAGATAATATATTATGTTGTTCTTCTAGAAAGCCATCAGTAAATTCATTTATATTCAATTTTTCAATATCAAAGTTATCTAGATTTTTTAATAATAAGGAATACTTTAATGATTTTTGATGGAATGATAAAGGAATCTTTACACCTATTCCTTTGTCAGTTTTTGTTTTAGATAATATTGTTTTTGGATATTTATCAAGTGAAAACAATTTACTGTCTAATTCTAAATTTGAGTTTGTTAATATACTTTTAAAAATTAAAAAACCTTCTTGTCTCGTAATAAACTCGTCAAAAACTATCCATAAGTGAATACCTCTATTACCTGAGTATTCTAATAAATATTCAATCTTATTTTGTTCTAAGTAGCTAATTAGTTTGGAAAGTTGTTGAATTAATTGTGTATATAATTTTTTTTTATTTTTTTGATAATCTTCACTTTCATGAATTTCTTTATTAATATCAAAATCAAAGCATATCCATTTTATAAAATTAAAATCTTCCTGATAACATAAAAAGCTTTCTTTATTTTGCAATATCCTATTTATGGTATATTCATTAATACAACCTCGTTCTGCAACATAGTATCCAAATTTTTGAATAGCAAAATATCTTCTATTAATTACAAAGGTATCAAATAGTTGGTTAGAAATTTTATTAATTAATTCTTTATTATTCATTAGTTACTCTTTAATTTCTATATCATTAAGGGATTAATAGAATTAATAAATATATGCTATAAGTACATTTTATATTACTATTATGATAATGTTTGATATTATACAAAAAGTTTCTTGTTTTAAAAGTTATATTTTAAGAGTTCTGATCTGTCAACAGAAAATAAGACACAAAAAATGATAGATAAATTGTCCCAAAGGTGAGTTATAAGAATATTTATAGACTGTTCAACAACCTGTACTTATTGAACATGATCAAAATTCCAACTCTTTTTGGAACAAGCTACTTTTTAGTAAAAACTGCTTCAAAAGTAAGAGGTTTAGTAACTTAACGCTTCACATCACTGACGGCAAAAAGCATAGCGAAGCACGAGCGGCACTTTTGATGTCCATGTGCATGCGATTGCTAAGTGACTACCTGATTCTATGCACTGTGACTGCTTCATCTGCATCGAAATTAATTAGCGTTGTACCGTTAATCAACAATCCATCTGATACTCCAAGCCACAATGAAGTATAAATTTCGTCTATTGAATCTACCTCGTACATGCTTCCGTCTAGCATAATCAATATAGTTCCCTTACCCTTCACTTCCGATATGTGTACTTCTTTAGCTGGTTCGCCTCGCTTCTCTGGTGATTTTAACAACTCACATTTATAGGCTTTTTTGCCAGCAATCCAGATTCTGCATCTGTTGCCACTACCGAACAACACCGCTTTTTTTCTGTAACCTAGGTAACCAAAATAAGAAGAAACTTCTACAATTGCACCATTCTCTAGTTTGATAATATCTCCAGAGTCATCATCTACTTTCGTTTGAAATGCTATTGTTCCATCTGACAATGACGCTTTTTGCTCCTCTAGTTTCTTTTTTAGCCGGATCAATTCATCCTGGGACATTCTGATGCAATTCTCACCTTGCTTTTTGTAGCCTTCGTTGCAGTACCACTGAGCTCCTTGTGCAAAAGCATTATCTGGTATTTCAAATTTAACGCATTCATCACCTTGTTTGCGATAACCATTATTGCAGTACCATTTTGAACCTGACACCCAAGCATTTTTTGGCACTCTAAATTTGATACATTCATTGCCTCGTTTTTGATAACCGTCATTGCAATACCAATTTGAGCCCGATACCCATGCATTTTCAGGGACTCTGAATTTTATACATTCATTTCCTTGCTTTCTATAGCCATCATTACAGTACCAACTATTTCCGCTCTTCCATGCATTCGCAGGAATATCTTGCGCATATGTGGTAGTTACCATGAATAACAATAAAAAAATAAAAGAGGCTGTATATCTCATTATATTCCTTTGACACCTAACTATTTATTGAATATACATTATATACAAGATAGCCTGAAAATAAATAATGACAATATAAATATATTAGGAATACAATATGGATGAAAAATTGCTACAAAGATGAGTTATAAAACAAAGTTCCTTAATCTGTTCTTTTAGGGAAAATACATGACTTTACAATCCTTCCAATATATGAGATAAATAGTAAGTTCAATACAAAGGATTTATTATGAATGTAGGTTATGCAAGAGTTTCAACTTCAAGTCAAAATCTTGAGAATCAAATTGATCAACTCAAGAGTTCAGGCTGTGAAAAGATCTTCTCAGAAAAAAGATCAGGAAAGAATGAAGCATATCGTGAACAGTTTAATATTATGATGGATTTTGTAAGAGAAGGTGATGTACTTTATATTACAAAACTTGACAGATTAGCAAGGTCTGTAATAGACCTTCATAATATTGCAAAGTTTTTAGAGAGCAAAGATGTAAATCTTAGAGTATTACATCAAAATATTGATACTACATCTCCAGCAGGTAGACTATTATTTACTATGTTAGATGCTATTGCAGAATTTGAACGTGATTTAATAAATGAACGTGTCAAAGAAGGAATTGAAGCTGCAAAGAAAAAAGGTGTTCAATTTGGTAGAAAAGCTATTCTTAGTACTAAAGAAAAGAATATCATATTCAAACAGCATGAAAAAGGAAAATCTGTTGCATTCTTACCCAAAATTTTTCATGTAGCACGTAATACTATCTATAGAGCAATCAAAGATGTAGCTAAAAAGAAGTAGTCAATTTGACTACTTCATATATGTTCAAAAATTCAAGTCTTTTTGGGAAAAGCTTTTTACTAACAAAAACTGCTCAAAAAGTAAGAGGTTGAGGAAGAGACTGTTCAGAGTTTTATGTCTGATAAACTATAGCCATATCAAACTTATTAAAAGATATTTAGATTTATTTTAATTCTTTCCAAGATATTTCTTTTTCTTTTACTGATTTAAATTTCCTTGAACGATTTATTTTTGAAAATCTTTTATAAAAACCAATACCTGTACCGGGAATAGTAATGTAAATCCATTTATATCCAGATGGAGAAATTCCAATTCTTATTCCTGGTATCCCCCAACTGAAACCTAATCCATTTTTATTTAAACTTCCTCTAAATCCCCCACCAAAGTTAAATCTTTTTATCCAATTAAACATAAGTTTTTAGTACTCTTTTGGAACATACTTCTATTGAATCTTTATTTAAAAAATATTTTTCTTCTTCTCTAATGGGATCTATCACAAGTCCCAAACTATAATCATTGTTAAAAAAATGTTTTTGTGTATATCTATCAGTTGCACTAAAAAAAGCTCCTAGATTTGGATGACTATGATACCATCCAATAACAATTGAATTGTTTTTATCATTAATTTTATTAACATCATTCCAAATATCACTATTCATACTTAAAGAAACACCAGTAGAACTGTAATTCCTACTTTCTACAGCATCTTCAATTTTTATAATTTTTATTTTATCATCATCATCAACAAAAAAATTACCAGTTAAAATACCACCTAATTCTGTTGTTAAATCTGATTTTAAATGAGTTAAAATTTTTTCATAAATATAGGTTGGGAATATTATAATTGGGTCAGATGAAGTAATCGTTTTCAAAATCTCATTTAAAGTTAACTGATTATTTAGTGTAGAATAATTTCTTCTTATGATATCAGATTCTACGTCAACCCAATTCATTTTAAATTATTCCAACTCATAGATGGCTTATTAGTTTCATTACTAGATTGTAATTTTGTAGTTGGAAATTTATTTGGAAATATCTTTATAATACTTCTATACCAGTTTAATGCTTTTACATTTGCAGGAGATGCCTCATTTAATATATCTGGTTCGAATGTTATAATTTTTATTACTCTTTTAATCAATAAATCTAAACCTTGAGTAGGTAACCATTTAGTACCAAAACAAATTCTTCCTGAATCATAAACATTAGGATGGAAAACTATTGGCTT
This sequence comes from Arcobacter sp. CECT 8989, assembly GCF_004116715.1. Taxonomy (NCBI): domain Bacteria; kingdom Pseudomonadati; phylum Campylobacterota; class Epsilonproteobacteria; order Campylobacterales; family Arcobacteraceae; genus Arcobacter; species Arcobacter sp. CECT 8989. The sequence goes on from NZ_PDKE01000016.1 coordinate 44,197, forward strand.
ATCAAAAGAAACTGACGGTTCAGTAAATGGATATTTAGATGATAAACTTATGGTTATTTTAGTTTTATTGCATATATCAGTTGGGTAATTAGAATTAACTACTGTTGGATAGTTTAATTCAATAACAATTGTTGATACTGGATTACCTGATTTTGATAAAATCTGAACTTTTCCATTTGTTGATTTAACTAATTCGTTTAATTTAATTAAATCTTGATTTCTTCTTTCTGAAAAACCACTCATTTTATACTCCTGCAACAAGAACAGGCTGTACTTCTAATAATGAACCATTTGAAACTTTTGCATCTTTTAAACTCTGAGCAGGTTGAATCATAGTGTTAGTATCAACAAGTGCAAGTTGATAATCAGTATCTGTTGGTAAATTCCAATTACTTACTGCATTTTCTAAGATATCACCACCTGTAAATTCTTCACTTACTTCAACTTCTGCTTTTCTAGTTTGGTCAGGTGTTCTGATAATTACTTTAATATTACTCATTCTATTTTTCTCCTTTTGAAATTATATATATATAGTCTTCTACTTCATAAGTAATAAATGTTAAATCAATAAAATTGTTGTCTTTGATTAAATGTTTAACCTCTGATATTTGAATTATATCAGAAACTTCGATATCGACACTTTGATTGTTACATTTTGGACAAATAGTTAAACTATCATCATACATCAAAGCATTTTTATAATGATAGTTTTTAAAAGATTCTTTTTCATTACAAATTTTACATTCCATATTTTTAATTATTGAATGAGATAACGTTAATGTTGTATCATCATTGTCAAATTCTAACTCAGATGTTTTATCAAAAGTTAAAAGTTTAATTTTTTTTGAATCTGTAGAGCATATAGGACAATTTTTATTTTTATCATAATAAGTTTTATTCATATCAGACGTGATAGTATCTATAAATATTTTTGTTGATTTATGGATATTATCATTATTCCCTAATCTTAAACCTAATGAAACTCCAAATGCTGCCATTGAAGATGTTATAATTGTAGTCGGTATTTTTTTTTCAATAAATGATAATTTTTTTAATCCACCACAACTATATCTTTTTTTTAATCTATCGTAAACACTATATGGTAAATTACATTCATAACATGAGCAATTACTTTCTGTTGAAAAGGGAAAAAGCTCTGTACTTTGATATCTACTATCCATCCCCATATTGATTAAATCAATTTTCATTAGAAAGCAAATTTTATTTAAATATATTCTAGCTTCAAAATTATCTACACAACAAAAAACAACATCATATTTTTGTATTTTAGCTGGTGTCAAAGATAATGTAATATCAGTTGTAAAATAGTTAATATTTACATTAGGATCTAACAGTTTTCCTTTTTCTGAAATTATTTTTGCTTTATTTTTACCAATATCATTTTCATTAAATAAGACACTTCGTGTTAAGTTATGTTCCTCTATTGTATCAAAATCATAAAGATCAATATTACCACATCCTAACAAGGCTAAATTCTTTATGGTCTCATTCCCTAACGCACCAGCTCCAACAACTAAAATGTTTAAATTTAACATATAGTCTTGATCAAACCAATCAATAATTGAATGTCTTAAATATCTATTGCTATTCATTTTTTTACTTTCTTTAATAATTTATCGTATGCATAATTTAAAATTTTACTTACATTCTCTCCATATTCTTTACTAAAAGTTGTATTTTTGTCAGGATGATAAATTTTCATTTTTTTTCTATAAGCTGCTTTAATTTCATTGATTTCAGAATTTTCGCTTATTTCAAATAATTCATAAGGAGACATATTCTTCAATTTATCAATTTGACTATTGTATTTTTTTATTTCTAAATTAGTCCATTTCATAATCAGTTAACCTTTAAAATTTGACTTTTTTCTGAAATGACAATTTCATATCCAAACTTAGGATGGTGTTTTAATAAACCTCTAACTTTAATATTCTTACCTTTTAAACTATTAATATATGTTTTTCCACCACATTTTGATATTGAACCTCTAAAGAATACAAGCTTAAATCCTCTTGTCCAAGATTTGTTTTCAAACATTACTGCAAAATCATTCCCTCTTCTAGACTCATTAACAGTGTAAACATGTCCTTCAAAAGTAATAACTCTTCCAAGATGATTTTTATAGTTATCAAGAGTGATTACATCTACGCTTGCATTTCTTGCACCAGTTTTTATACCGTTTACTGATGTTATATCTGAAGAACCACAGGACATACATTGTCTATTATTTTCAGATAAAAGTATTTCGTAACTTGAAGTATGATAATAAACTTGACAATTATTACATCTAAATAAACCTAATTTTAAATCTAGAGGAGCACCAGTAAAAGCATCATTTAAGTCTTTCAAGTCTTCTTGTTTAATTTCATTATTATTACTGGTATTTGTTTGAATATTATTTGATTCACCAAAATTGATTTTTCTAGTTGGTGTTTTTTTAGGTCTATATGCGTTAGGATTTTTTACAGTATTAGATTTAGAATTTGATTGATAAGTTGATTGAGAACTATTTGTATTTGAAGAAGATGAACCTTTTAATTTTTCATATATAAATGAAATAACAAAAATTACAGCAATTAGTATTAAAAATTCCAATATTCTCTTCTTAACTTAATTTTTTATATCAATTTTAATTCTTCCTGAAGAGTTAAAATAATTAATTAATATATTACTGAATTCTTTTTTATAATTAGTTAAAATATTTAATAGTATTTTAGTTTTTTTAAAAACTGTTATTATGAGTTTATTTAAACTTTTTACAATCTATTTCATGATTTTTTAATTTATCTAATTTTATATCTATGGGATAGCTACACTTTATGATACATAGAAAATAAGCTATAAAACACAAGTTCAATAATCTGTTATATTTGGCAATCTTTAGCTTTAGGATAGAAATATGCAGAACTACCATAAGTGATTGCAAATACTATAAGGCTTATTATAGAGTTACTAGTAAATAATTGTGTAATAGTTACTACAACTGCTGCTAATGAAATATAATAACTATTTTGATTATAAATACATAGAGTGTACATTGTCCTAGCATTTAAACCTCTTATATGTTTTAAGAAGTATTGCAGAATATTCTTCAGTAAATAACTGTATTGCTGGAAAACTTAAGCTTCATAAATAGTTCTTTTATGGAGAAATACGTTACTTTACAATCCTTCAAATATATGAGATAAATAGTAAATTCAACACAAAGGATTTATTATGAATGTAGGATATGCAAGAGTTTCAACTTCTAGTCAAAATCTTGAGAATCAAATTGATCAACTTAAGAATTCAGGCTGTGAAAAGATCTTCTCAGAAAAAAGATCAGGAAAGAATGAAGCATATCGTGAACAGTTTAATATTATGATGGATTTTGTAAGAGAAGGTGATGTACTTTATATTACAAAACTTGACAGGTTAGCACGGTCTGTAATAGATCTTCATAATATTGCAAAGTTTTTAGAGAGCAAGGATGTAAACTTAAAAGTATTACATCAAAATATTGATACTACATCTCCAGCAGGTAGACTATTATTTACTATGTTAGGTGCTATTGCAGAATTCGAACGTGATTTGATAAATGAACGTGTTAGGGAAGGAATTGAAGCTGCAAAGAAAAAAGGTGTTCATTTTGGTAGAAAAGCTATTCTTAGTACTAAAGAAAAGAATATTATATACAAACAGCGTGAAAAAGGAAAATCTGTTGCATTCTTATCAAAGATTTTTCATGTAGCTCGTAATACAATCTATAGAGCGATTCAAGATGTAGCTAAAAAGAAGTAGTCAGTTTGACTACTTCATCTGTTTAAAAATTCAACTCTTTTTGAAAAAACTGCTCTAAAAGTAAGCATATTTCTAATTAAGATAAGAAAGAGTACACTAAATATTTTAACTAATCATGGTTAATCGAAATCAAACAATGAGATGAAGTATTGTGCTTAGCACCTGGTATATCTCTTATTGCTGGATCGAAGAAACTTAATGTCTCTGCATGCCCATGTACTGTTTTATCACCATTATTATTAATCGAAATTCGATGCCCAAGACCAGAAACCATGCAAAACCATTGCTTATTATTTGAGTCTACAAATTTTGCTGCTTCATTAAGCTCAACTTGATGTCCACTAGATGGAGTAATGAAATACTGATTGACATTTGTAGCATCCACATAAGTGTTAGGTGCTTGTTTATGGGCAAATGTAATTGTAGAGCGAGGCTGTTGCCCCGTTTTTGGTAACTCCATATTTGCATTTGTGCTTAATTTACCAGTTATAGCTTTGTTTCTTTGCTCATGTACATGAGAAATATTTTTTTCTGTTTGCACCGGATGAGTTAACCCCTGATGAGATGATTGTACAGGTTGAGTAAGTGATGCAACCGCATTCGCTTGAGCACTATTGGGCTGGAAAAATTTTGCAACCTGTTGTTTATTTAAAGCTTGAACAACTGAAGTTGGGATAGCAGTACTTCCAACATGAATACCACGATGAAAAGTAAACTTATACTCAGTACCTTTTATGATAACTGGTGCTGTAATACTGCCATCTGGATTTTGTTTTCCATTAATCATAAATTGACCGTTTACTTTTGTAATCACACCTGCATCAACAAGAGTTTTCACTTTATCTTCAGTGACAATTCCAGGAAATCTTGTTGCTGTTTTTCCACCATCTTTATCACTTACTGTGATAGTAAATACCTGAGGCTTTACATTATTTTGATTAGGTAATACTAATTCAACAGGTTTACTTATAGGTTTTAATCCCGCTTTTGCAACCTGATCAGGTGTAGTTTTTTGAAAGGTAAACTTTACTAAGTCAGAACTACCGGGAGATTGAGTAAATACTACAATATTTCCATCTTTATCACTACCTATTCCTTGAATTTTACCATTTGCTCCGACTGCACCTAATGATTGAAGATTTTTTAGTAAACCGCTTTCTTCTACAATAACACCTAATTGTGTTTCCTTATTGCCTTCAACTAAATTTCCATTATTGTCAGCACCAACGCATCCAGCAGGGCCACAGACTTGATATGTAACACTAAAGCCACTCATGTCTGATGGTATAACTGGCGCAGGTCCAGAGCCAGAAGCGGCTTGATTATAGGCATGTAATAATGCAGGTTGCCAAGTACTCTTAGGATCTTTATGTAATGGTTCAAAAACAAATATTTTATTGCCAACTTTTTGAACCAATCTACCATTTGGATTAGCTCCTTCTAAATTCCCATTCATTATTAATTTTTCAAGTGCTTTTCTTTCTAAGCCTGAATAATGTTCTAAACGAAACAATCTACCTTGATCTGATGATTGAGGAGCACTTGCATCAGGATTAGTGTACGAAGAACAAGAAGCATCAACACATTGATATTCATGTACCCAATATGGCTTTGGCGTTGGATTACCTTTACTTGTTAAAAATTCAGGACTTCCGCCAAAGTGTTGATAACCTAATGAACCTCCATGGTTTGGATTTACTGTAGCTCTAGTAAGTTCATTAAATGACTTTACTCTACCTGTTTGTTTATTTACTTGACCATGAGCTTTTAAAAAGTCATTTGCTGAAGCATATGAAGAAGTACCATCAATAGCATAAAACTTTAATCCACCATTCACATCTGCTTGTTGAGCTACTTGTTTTTGTTTTTTTACAAAATTTTCATAAGCTAATAGATCTCTTTGATAACTTTCTTGCAGATATTTATTTGTGTTTTTTGCTGACGATAATTTTTGTCCTTGCATATCATTATGATTAAAAATTTCTTCGCCAGCATTTCCACCTAAAACTCCACTTCTAAGTTCAGAACTAACCAGTTTTTGATTTCCTGTAACAGCACTTATAAGAGCACTTTCATAAGCTGTCAATGAAGGGTCATTATTTTTTTGCTTTTGTATTGCTTGTTCAAATGCTTGACTACCACCTAATAATTTAACTGCTTCATTAGCTTTGTTTATTGCTGTATCTATACGTGCTTTTCTTTCAGGTGATAGGGAGCTTGCTTGAACTAATTGTTGGATTTCAGTAAGCTTTTGAAGTCGTTCGTTTTGTTTATTATTGTTCCCTGTATAGGTACCAATAAAATTAGATGCATCTAATAATGCTTGCTCTTGAGGAGTAGCTCCAGGTTTTGATGCTATTTTAGGTTGCACACTTGGTAATGCTACTTGAGCTGGTGCTGTAGGTTTACTTAAAATTAAACTTGCCGTACCAGCAACTGTACTTGTGACATCTAAACTATCATGTTTTATATCTTCTTCAGTAGCTTTAGAAAAACTGTATTCAAATGAAGTTTTATCGCCCGCTTGCAATGAGTTCACAGGAACCCCAGCAAGTTTAGCTAATGCATCAGCTGTCAAAGTATATTGATTTCCTGCATTTAAACTACTTACTACTAAATTAAAATCTTTATCTAAAAGACCTATGTCTTGCATCCCAGAGAGTGCAGTTGATCGGTCGTTTTTTCTTAAAACAAACTCAATTGTTTTTTCCCCAGAAGTACCTTTTGCAACCACCAATGTAACTTTGACTGGTCCAGAACTTGATTCCCCAGGTAGTTTTGCACTAACTAATTTAGGCATCTCTTGAGAAAAAGAACCAGTTGTTGCTAATGTTGTTAATACATTTAATCCATATCTTGGATGATGCCCCTTTGTAGCACTATCTGCACTTTCAAAACCTACAACATCTTTAATTGTAAGCTCACGAGTTACTACTTTAATTCCATTGTACTCATGAACAAAAATACCAATTTTAGTATTTTTAATTGCATTGTATTGTGGAGAAGAAGTATCCATTGTCAAAATGATATCACCATCTTCAATAAAGTATTGATTTAGTCCTGCTTTTCTAAGAATCTCAATAATTGCTTTTTTACATAACAAAGGTTGTTTTGAATTACATTTAAGTGGACTTGCAATTGCTATGTTAGTACTAACAAATGAAATCGCAACGAAAATCCATATTAATTTTTTTATTTTTTTATTCATATTTCCTCCAAATTACCAAGATTTAGTAAGTCTTAAATAAACAGCAGGACTAAGATTTTCACCTTGATTACCTTTATTAAGAGGTACTCCAAGCCATCCTGATATTCCAAAACCATTTTTTATATCAGTTGAAGATGCAATACCTACACTGTTTAAGGCTTTATATTTAGGTCTATTTAAAGATATAGCATCTTCTGATTTATTAGAAACAAAACCAATATCCCAAAAAGCTTTAACATTTGAACCTATTAAAAAATCATTATCATAAAAATATTTATGAGCAATCTCGAATGTTCCTACAGCACCATTATTTCCTGAATATATACCTGTAGGATAACCTCTTAAGAAATCTGATCCACCTAAAATAAATTTTTGAGCACCAGGTACAGTATCGTTTGTATACTGACCAAAACCTTCAAGTTTTAACTCTGTATCATCTCCAATAAAACTTAAAGCATGAATATAGCCTGCACCTACACGAAAATGAGTAAATCTACCATTTTCTCTTAAATTACTTTGAGAACTTGCATCACCTGAAGTTACAGTAATACTTGTAGTTATACTATTTCCTTCAGGATCTGAATGATTATAAAATAAAGTTGTATTTAGTGCTTTCACACTAGAATCAGACTCTCCTTCTTGATTCTCCCCTTGATAACCTATTCCACCTAAAATATTAAGTGTTTCATCATGAGTACGAAATATTGGATAACCAATGGTTCCTGTAAAACTTGTACCTTCAAAATCTTTTGTAATATTAGGTTGTACTTCATTTTTAGAAGCAGTGTATGAAGCATGCATCTCTGTATAAAGACCATTCTCTAAGATTGGTAAAAAATAAGTAAGAGAACCCTCATTTTGATCTTTTTGATTATCTCCCCATATATGGGTAAAAGAACCTTGAATATGATCTCCACCAACTATCACTGAATTAAATGTTTGAGTTATCGTTGTTCTATTTCTTTTCGAAAGTTTTCTTGGTGTACTATCTAAAGCTATTGCTCCATAATGTTGAGCTTGATTAGATACTTTGACAATTAAACTGTAGTGACTAGTATTATCTTTTGGTGTCCATCCTCTAGGATCTAAAATTTTATTTTTAGAAGCTTGAAGTGCAAAGGTTGCATCAACTCCTGAAAGTGCATTTATATCTGTAAGAATTTCATCAAGTTTATCAACATTAGGTCTTTTACCAATTAAGTTCTTAGCAATTTTTTCAATAGCTACTTTAGCCTTACCATTGACTCCAAAAACGTTAACAATTGTAATTAAACCTTGATTTAAAAAAATTTCATGGTCTGAAACCACAAAACCTTCTGCAGCCACATAACCCATTTGATGGAGTGTACTAACTAAATTCTTTGTTACAATTTTTGCATCAGATGTATTTTTGGGCATATAGTTAAGGGCCTCAAATTCTTCAGTAGAAATACCATAAACTTTAATTTCTTTATTGTTTACAAATAAAGAAATATCCTTTGCATATGCACAAAAAGAAAAGATTGTTATAACAATTAATAAAAATAACTTTTTCAATAAAACTCCTTTAACTATATTAACTTCTAATATCTAAAAATAGTTTAACATAATAATTATAAATAAAAACGTCTAATCATTGTCTATACACAAATTCTGATTTAAGCATATCCAGAGTGATCTGTTTTCTGTTGACAGATCAAGTTTATTTATTTTAAATATCTAGTTCACAAAGAGTCCTGTATCTACAATTAATAGTCTGAAAATGGAAATCAAGTCTATTTATTGATTGTTAAAGTTTAAATCATGTTTACTATATTAAGTCTTTAGAATAGTAACCTATGTTATTATTAATAAATTATAATTTATAGGAGTTTATATGGAAGTATTACTACCTTATGTGAGGAATATTCTCATTGGCTCAATAATATTAATTTTAATTTTATTAGTTTTTATTTACCAAAGTAAATTAGAAAAATTAAAAAGATTTACAACAATATGTCTTATTGGTTTTTTTTCATGGGGTCTTGGAAAAGATGTAAATACGCAAATTATAGTGTTTATAGTCATCACAGGGTTTGTTCTTTATATATGGAATAAAATGGATAAAGAAAAAGTTAATAATATGGAGAAATTTCTTAAATATATTGATAATATAAATGCTTATGGGAAATATCTTGAATTAAATCCTTTAGAAATTGAAGAAATAAGGCATTCATCTAAATTACCATTTAAAAAAGAAAATTTTATACTGGATTCATTAATTTACATTAGAGTACTAGAAAAAGAATTTCAAATATTGATTCTTAATTCAATTCCTCTTCTTGCTTATTTTAGAGATGATGTCCCTGAAAATGGCTATATTTCTAACATATCAAAAATTATAAAAGATAACAATAATAAAAACTCAACTATTGAGGATTTATTAAATAAACCAGATGAAGATAATTTTCCAATTGATATATATAATAAATGTAATGAAGAATCTAAAAGAATCTTAAAATTGTTACAAGCATCTTGTTAAAAAACTTTATATGGGAATTTAAATACAACTAAGTAGTAAAATGACTCAATCTGAATGGAAATGTAGTATATTCTTTAAGTGTAAAGTAGATTAGATGATAATTAAAATAAAAGAATTTGGATAAAATTTAAATTAAATAAGGAAAGCCAATGTCATTAATTGATATGTTAACATTTTCGGGAGCAATGTTTTTATTTGCACTTAGTCCTGGACCTGGATTATTTGCAATTATTTCAAATGCTCTATCTTCAGGTTTAAAAAATACTTCTTTTTTAGTAATTGGAATGGTTATTGGTGATATAGTTTTTTTACTTTTAGCTATTTTTGGATTGAGTGTAATAGCTTCAATATTAGGTGATTTTTTTATTATTGTAAAATATATTGGAGGTATGTACCTATTATATTTAGGATATAAAATAATAACTACAAAAGAAGAAGAAACAAATATAAGAGAAATAAAAAGTTTACCTTGGAAGAAAAACTTTATTGCAGGTCTATTAATAACACTAAGTAATCCAAAGGTTATTTTCTTTTATTTAGGTTTTCTACCTACTTTTATAAATTTACAGACATTGACAATTTATGATATTGTTATTGTTACTACTCTTGTTACAATAGTACTTAGTGTAGTACTTTTAGCTTATGCATATAGTGCAAATAGTGCAAAAAAACTATTTAAAAGTAAAAGTGCTAAAAGAAAAATTAATATTGTAGCTGGAAGTGTAATGATAACAGCTGGTGGAGTATTAATTGCAAAACCATAAGTTCTCCATCAGAATTTAAGTTAATTCACATTTTAATATATTGTTATGCTTTTGTAATATTTTGTATTTGTTCTTTTATTGCAGATATTTTTTGATTCAGCTCTACTATTTTTTCATTTATCTGATTCGCTTGATGTGGATTGTCTGTAAAATTCAACTTTTTCATTAGCGATGCAACTTTACTTTCATACTCTCTTAGTTTTTTATATAGTTTTTGAAGTTGTGTTGCAGGACTATTAGCAGCCTGATAACCTTTTGTTTTTGCATCTGTTGAAATATCAAGGAAAATGCCATTTTCTTCTTTTTTTTCCTCTTCTTTTTGTAGATTATTTATTGTAGCATTGATATAGTTTGTATCCTCTTCCTTTGCTATTAAAGCACCTTGATAAGAGATAAAAGAATTTTTAAAATATTTATTTTGCATATTATAAACTTCTTTATCCAATGCAATAACTTCATCTTTTATTATTAGTGCAATTTTATTCTCATCTTTTTTTATACCAATTGCTTTTTCGAGAAGCTCTTTTCTAATCTCTATTCTTTTTTCTCTATTTTTCTTTTGTAGTTCATTTATGTAGCTATTTTTAGTATTATAAGATATTGTCATAATAAACCTTTTTTAACATATAATAATTAGTTTATACATATATAATATCTAACATTAGATTCATTAATAATTATAGTACAGTGAGTTTTATATTTATTTTAAAACCTACTAACAGTAAATATGAAAAATAGTTTAGGATTAATCATTTAAAAATTTCTATAAAAAGATGCCAATATAGAAAATATATAACCAGTTCTTTTAATAAAATTTTTCTCTTTAGTGTATAATAATAAAATGAATAAATTATTGAATAATATTCTTTTCACTAATGTAAAAGAATCTAATAAAAATTTTAGTATGCATTTCCATGATACTTATTCTATAGGTATTACACATCAAGGTTTATATAAATCTAGAAATAAGAATAATAC
>NZ_PDKE01000150.1:0-224 GCF_004116715.1 Arcobacter sp. CECT 8989
TAAATTAGAAGACTATTGCATATAAAAATTCATAATTATAAGAATATTAAAAAAACTATTTTAGAGGAAATAATATTTTTTAAGATATAATAAATTTAAAATAAACAATGGATAATACTAAATTATGGATAATTCAAAATTTTCAGCAGAGTCATTTACTCAGTTTTATAATAGTTTTTTTGACTATAACCTTGGTCTTTTTAAGATGATTAAAAATATAAGAG
>NZ_PDKE01000151.1:0-224 GCF_004116715.1 Arcobacter sp. CECT 8989
TTTCTAAACTATATTAAATTAAATCTTAAAACTTTCTCTTTTATTTGTCAAATAAAAACTGATAATTAGTTGGAAAAAACTCTCTCTTCTAAACCAAAAAATAAACAATGGATAATACTAAATTATGGATAATTCAAAATTTTCAGCAGAGTCATTTACTCAGTTTTATAATAGTTTTTTTGACTATAACCTTGGTCTTTTTAAGATGATTAAAAATATAAGAG
>NZ_PDKE01000017.1:0-53613 GCF_004116715.1 Arcobacter sp. CECT 8989
TTCTTGTAATTGGAGCAGGTCCTGGTGGATATTCTGCTGCATTTAGATGTGCTGACTTAGGTTTAGATACTGTTTTAGTAGAAAGACACCCAACTTTAGGTGGAGTTTGTTTAAATGTTGGTTGTATTCCTTCAAAAGCATTACTTCATGTTGCTAAAGTTATTGATGAAGCAGCACATATTGAGCATGCTGGTATCAAATTCCCTAAACCAGAAATTGATTTACCAGGTGTAGCAGCTTATAAATCAGGAGTTGTTAAAAAACTTACTGATGGTCTATCTGCAATGGCTAAAATGAGAAAAGTAACTGTTGTTCAAGGTGTTGCTAAATTTGTAGATGAGCATACTGTAATTGTTGATCATACAGATAAAGAGGGTGAACAAACTAAAGTTTCTTTTGATAATTGTATTATCGCTGCAGGTTCTCAGTCTTCTAAAATGGGATTCATTCCTCATGAAGATCCAAGAATTTGGGATTCTACAAATGCACTTGAAGTAAAAGAAGTTCCAAAAAGACTACTTGTAATGGGTGGTGGAATTATTGGTCTTGAAATGGCTACAGTATATCAAAGATTAGGTTCTGAGATTGATGTAGTTGTTAGAGGTCCTCAAGTTATGACAGGAACTGACAAAGATATCGTTAAGGTATATACAAAAGCAAATGAGAAGAAGTTTAACTTTATGTTTAAAACTCAAACTCAAGCTATTATTCCTAAGCAAGAGGGTATCTATGTAGAGTTTAAAGGTGAAAATGCACCTGCTGAGCCTCAAACTTATGATGCAGTATTAGTTGCTATGGGTAGAACTCCAAATGGATTAAACATAGGATTAGAAAATACTGGTGTTGAAGTTGATGATAAAGGGTTTATCTCTGTAGATAATCAAATGAGAACAAAAGTTCCTCATATCTTTGCTATTGGTGATATTATTGGTCAACCAATGCTTGCTCATAAAGCAGTACATGAAGGTCATGTTGCAGCAGAAGTTATCGCAGGTCACAAAGTATTCTTTGAACCTAAACAAATTCCTGGTATTGCATATACATTCCCAGAAATTGCAACTGCTGGTATGAGTGAAATTGAAGCAAAAGAAGCTGGAATCAACTATGAAGTTGCATCATTCCCTTGGTCTGCTTCTGGTAGAGCATTAGCTTCAGATGTATCTGAAACTGGTATGACAAAACTAATTTTTGATAAAGATACTCACCAATTAATAGGTGGTTCTTTAGTTGGTGAAAACGCAGGTGAATTACTTGGTGAAATTTCATTAGCTCTTGAAATGGATTGTGATGCTGAAGATATTGGATTAACAATTCATGCTCACCCAACTTTACATGAATCTGTTGGTATGTGTGCAGAAATCTTCCATGGAAGTATTACTGACTTACCAAACAAAAAAGCTGTAAAGAAATAGATAAAGGATTAAAAATGGAAATTGTATTTTTAGATAGAAAAACATTAGGGAATGATATTTCACTTGAAAAATTTAATGAATTGGGAAATGTAACAATTTATGAAACAACAAGTGAAGATGAAACTTTAGAAAGAATAAAAAATTGTGATGTTGTAATTACAAATAAGGTTGTGATTACGAAAGAGATAATGAATAATTCAGATATAAAACTAATTTGTGTTACTGCAACAGGGACAAATAATGTTGATATTGAATATGCAAAGAAGAATGGAATCGAAGTTAAAAATGTTGTAGGTTATGCAAAAGCAACTGTCGCTCAACTTACTATCACTTTAGCATTACACTTCATTCAAAAACTTGATTATTATAAAAACTATGTTGAAAATGGTGGTTGGGGAAAATCAGATATTTTTACCCATTTAGATGAACCTTTTTATGAACTTGAAAATAGAAACTGGGGAATAATTGGTTTAGGAAATATTGGGCAAAGAGTTGCAAATATTGCAAAAGCTTTTGAATGTAATGTAAACTATTATTCAACTTCTGGGAAAAACTCTAATTCTAAATTTAATCAAATGAGCATAGAGAAACTTTTAAAAACTTCAGATATTATCTCGATTCATTCACCATTAAATGATGCTACAGCTAATCTGATAAATAAATCAAATCTATCATTATTAAAAGATGGTGCAATCTTAATTAATGTTGGACGTGGTGGAATTATAAATGAAGAGGATTTAGCAAAACGACTTGATGAAGAAAAAATATTATATTGTGGTCTTGATGTCGTAGAATATGAGCCAATAAAAGAAAATAATCCTTTAAATAAAATTGAGAAGAAGAATAGATTAGTTATTACTCCTCATATTGCATGGGCTTCTATTGAAGCTAGAAATAAAATCATCAATACAACATTTGAAAATATTAAAAGTTTTATAGATTAATATTTTTAATATAGTACCTTTCATTTTCTTTTTGTAAATCAATATTTACTTCAAAAACTTTATAAAGGTTTTCTGAAGTAAATACTTTTTCTTTTGAAAATTTACTAAGAAGATTAATAAACAAACTTTGAGATTTAATTACTATCTGCTTTTACAGCAATAGTTGAGTCTTTTCCAGAAGAATACATTTTATTTGTATATACATTTTTACTTCCAATTGCACTTATTTCAACTAACTTAGTAGTTGGGTTAATCAAAGGATGAATTGATACAAATACTCTACCATCACTTGATACAGTTAAATTTGTGGGCCTTTCATCAAAAGTTGCAACTATTTTTTACAACTTCAGCACTATTTACAAATAGTGCTGAAGCAATTATAAGAGTTGATACAAAAATCTTTTTCATTAATTATTCTCCTCGCAATCACATTTTCCTCTTAATTTATCAATTGAAACTTTATTCAATTCAATAAAATATGAAAGCATAAAAAAGAAAATTGCATAAATCATTTGGAAAGATGCCCATTCCCAATTTTCTTTTAGACAAGCTCCAAATAATAGAACCACAATAAGTAAAGCCCCAACTAATAATGCTTGTCTTGTAAATAAACCTAAAATAAGTAAAGCCCCAACAATTAATTCAACAAATGGAATTGTATATGCCAATAGACTTACTAAAAAATCAGGTAAAAAAGTATCTTGAAAATATCCTACCATCCATGTATTAAATCCTTCAAGTTTTGGTAGTCTTACCATACCATGAACAAACATATTTACACCCATTGCTAATCTTAACAATGCATATGCTAAATCTTTACTATTTTGTTTTGTACTGCACATAAATTATCCTTAGTTATACCATTTTGCTATATCATTAATATCTTGTCTAGCTTTTCCTCTTGAATCCTCTTTTCTATATCCAAAAGCAAGCATACAAGATACACCAAACTCTTTAGTATCAATATTTAAGTCCTCTTCTAAGAAATCTGTCATTTTTTCCATCTCAAAACCTTCAATAGGACATGAATCAATACCAATATAAGCAGCTGCTGTCATCATATTTCCTAAAGCAATATATGTTTGCTTTGTAGCCCAATCAAACATAGCTCTATCATCATTTATTAAATTAAAATCATTTTTTTGAAAGTTTTCATAAAACCCACCTTTTAACTCTATTATCTTTTGTGGTAATTTCTGAACATCTTTCATCATATGTGAAATATAATTACTGTTATAAACCATAGAGTCTTTTTTTCTTGATAGAATAATGACATAATGACTACAAGTAGGAAGTTGACCTTGTCCACCCCAAGTAAACACTTTTAGTTTTGTTCTCAAATTTTTATTTTGAACTACTAAAAATTGCCATGGTTCAAAACCAAATGAACTTGGACTTAATCTTCCTATTTCTAATAAATAATTAAAATCTTCATCTGAGATTTTTTTATTCTTATCAAAAACTTTGCAAGCATGTCTAAACTGCATTGCTTCTAAAAACTTTTCTTTCATTTTTTTACTTTCTAATATTTACTCTTTATAAACTGTGTAGGATTCTCATTATTTTAATGTAAATCATAGTTAACACATCCTTTTTCTGCTCTTGTAATATTAATTATATTCAAAAGCTCTAATTTAACTAGTTCTACTTTGTCTGCTTTTGCAATAATAATTGCAACGATCGTTAATTTAGTCTTTTGTTTTTCCTATGATTACTTTATTTTGTATAGTCAATAGCTATTTTACCTATTGAAGTACCTGTTTCTATTTTTTTATGAGCTTCTTTTAAAGTTTTGACACTAAAACCATTTAACGTTTGAATTAATGTTGTTTTAATTCTTCCACAATCAACTAAATTTGCTATATCAGTTAAAATATGATGTTGTTGTTCAATATCTTCTGTATTAAACATAGATCTAGTAAACATTAACTCCCATACAAAACCAGCTGCTTTATCTTGTAATTTACTCAAATCAACACCACCTTCAAATTCTACAATTGAACAAATTGTACCTTGAGGAGCTATTAACTCTACCATTGAATCCCAATGGCCTTTTGTATCTGCAACGTTAAAAATATAATCAACAGTATCAAACCCAATTTCTTTAACAGAATTTACTAAATCTCTATGATTTACAACATAATCTGCACCCATCTCTCTACACCAAGATGAAGTCTCTTCTCTTGAAGCTGTAGCAATTACCGTTAAATTTGTTAGCTCTTTTGCTATTTGTGTTGTGATAGAACCAACACCTCCTGCTCCACCTATTATAAGTATAGTTTTTTTCTTAGTTGGATTAATTTTTAACCTATCAAATAAAGCTTCATACCCAGTAAGTGCTGTCAAGGGAAGAACTGCAGCTTGTGTGTCATCTAAACTAGATGGGGCAAGAGCAACAATACGTGAGTCAACTGCTTGAAATTGTGCATTTGAACCATTTCTTGTAACATCACCTGAATAATAAACCCTATCTCCTGTTTTAAAATTAGTTACCTTCTCACCAACTTCTTCTACAATTCCAACTGCATCATAACCCAATATTCTAGGACTTTCAAGCTCTTTATCTAGAGCAGTTCTTATTCTAACTTTTGCATCAGCTGGATTTACTGATACAGCATTAACCTTTACTACTATATCAAAACCTATTGCTTTTGGTTTTATTGTTTCAAACTCAATTAAACTTTCTTCATGGTCAATCTCATGCGATGTTTTAAATCCTATTGCTTTCATTTTTTTCCTTTTATTTTATTTCCAATTATTTTATTTCCAATTATTTTATTTCCAATTATTTTTTAACCACTCTTTTGTAGCAACATCAATATCTTTATTTTCTCTACAAACTCTATAATCAAGCTCCGCTATTATTTCATTTGAAAAACGTAATCTATCTAAAGCTTCTAATTCATCTTTTGAAAAAAGTGATTTTCTATCATCTCTTAATAGCATTACTGCTCTATCTACAATTCCTAGAAGTCCTTTAGGCTCTTCTATCTCTCTTATATTATATTTGTAATGTAAAAATTGTGGCTTCCATAATGGAACAACAATCCACTCTTTGTTTTTAACTGCTTCTTCAAATCTTGTAAAACAATTTTCCTCCGTCCCTGTATGAAATTTATAACCAGCATTACTTAATTTATACTCTTCTAACATTTTAATAGAAAATCTAGTGATTCCAGCTCCTGGAGTAATACCTTGAATATCTTTTGTCATATTTTTAAAAACATCAGGTTTTAATAAATCACTTACTGTAGATACTTTTTCTTCAGGAATATAATCAGGAACTCCCCAAAGTGCATATGGCTCATAGTGTAAACCTAATTCAGTTAAAGACATCTCTTCTTCTGTATCTTTTTTATAGATTCCATGACTTGAAGGTAACCAAGCAGAAGTTAATAGATCAACTTCTCCTGATTTTAATTTTTTAAAATTTTCTTGATGAGAAGAGTAAACTCTTTCTAGCTCAAATCCTAAATCTTTAAGTACATTTGTTACTAAAGATGCTGTTACATGATGAAAAGATAAATCTGTTACACCTATTATTAACTTTCTTGACATAAAATATACTTTATTTTACTAATGGTGTTTTTACAATCAAAAATGATCCTTTTGTATCATCTTTACCATTGTTTAGTGCAGGAATTCTATTTAACTGGTTAACAACTGCATATACATATTCATTTTTTATTTCTAAACCATCTGGCCAACTTTGGCCTTTTGGAAGTCTTGCAATAATTTTATAGCCATTTTTATTTGATACACCTATTGCTTGATTTTCAATATCTGTAATATAAACATTTTGATTTTCATCAACTTTAATCCCATCACTAAATGATTTGGGTGCATAAAACTCTATATTTTTGGCAACGGTTTTGACGTCATCAAATTTTGATGCTTTAACTCTATAAACTTTTTTACCATTTAATGCCCCAAAATAAACCCATTCAAAAGAAGGATCAATTGCAATCGGATTTAACGCAAATCCACCTTCAAAATCTGGCATCATTGATGAATGAGATTCCGCAACTCTAGTAGCCTTTCCTGTGTTTATATCAACTACAACAAAAGCTGGAGTTGGTGTACTTTTTAAATCAGCTTGTGTCATATCAGCAATAATTGCTCTTCCTCTTTTTTCATCAAGAACAAAATCTTGTAAAAATGATGTAGATGTCAAGACTTCACTAGGAATTTTAATAATTTTATTTAACTTATTTGTTTTTAAATCCCAAAGAACAAACTGTTTTGCTCCCATATCTAAAACCCAAAGATTATCTTTACTATCAACCCTAATCCCAATAGTAGCTTTAATGATAGAATCATTTACTGAAGAATCAGAATACTTTACATTTGGATAAATATTTTTACTCCCAACTGCACTTATTTCAACGACTTTTTTAGTTGATCCAACAATTGGATGTCCAGTAACAAACATTCTGCCTTTATTTGAAATTGCTATATTTGCAGGTCGTATGTTATCAAACGTTACAACTGTTTCCGTTTGTAAAGCACTACTTGCAGAAGCGAAAGTCGCAACTGCCAATAGTAAACTAGTTAATATGTTTTTTAACTTCACTATTATCTCCTTTTTTGTATAATTTACATAAATGATTGTTACAATAATAAATGTAAGTATTGGAATTATACTTATTTCAAAAAGAAAAAAATAGCATTTTTTTGTTAAAATCATCAATCAATCTTGTTATTTTTTATTGGGAGTATTTATGGCAAAAAAATTAGGAACTAATAAAACTCATTTTGAACAAATAAATTTAACTTTAGTTTATATAGATCAAAACTACAGTACTGATATCACCGTTAAAGAGTTAGCAACAATAAGTGGATATTCACTTTTTCATTTCCATAAAATATTCAAAGAAATAGTTGGAGAAAATGTAAATAGTTATATAAGAAATACGAGATTAGAGAAAGCCTCAAATTTATTATTATACAATCAACATAAAACGATAAAAAATATAGCAATTGACACTGGGTTTACTACTTCAACAGGGTTTACTGCTTCATTCAAAAAAAAGTTTGGACTTACACCTAAAGAATGGAGAAAAAGCGGTTATGAAAATAAATCTTTTTCTGAAGCTTCTATCATTGAAATTAAAGAAAATATAAATGTAGGAACACCTGAAATAGTTAAAGAAGCTAAAATTCCTATATTGTATATGAGAGTATATGGATACGAAAAAGATGTAAGTAAAACTTGGAAAAAAATGGTTGCATGGGCAGATGAATTTGATATGTTAGAGAAACCGCATAGATATATAGGTTTATTTCATAACCATCCTTCATTCACTCCGTATAGTAATGCAAGATATTTAGCTTGTATTCAAAACTTATCTAATGCATTTAGAAGTGGACGTGTGGGAAAATGTACTATAAGTAGTGGACGTTTTGCAAAATTTCAATTTAAATGTAAACATGATAAACTTTATAAAATGATGCACGCAACTTACATAAAATGGTTACAAAATTCTGATTATGAAGTTAGAAATTTTCCTGCATATGTAGAATATAAGAATCCGAAGGAACTAGTGAAAAATGGAGTTTTAGATATTGATTTTTATATGCCTATACAATTGAAAAGTTAAATATTCAGATTTAAACCTCATTTCTTATTATCAATATGATTAAACAATCGATACTTCTGCTCAATTGAAGTACATATATCATTTACAAATTGGCTCATATTTTTTTGTTCATCTTTAATAGAACTGACTACATCTTTAAGCACATTAATATTATTCAGTTCAGTAGACATTGAGAACTGTTTAAATTCATCTGGAAGTTTGATATTATGATCTGCATAATGATCTACAACTTCTCTCTTCATATGTATAATTTGCTTGAGTGTCCACTTTGATATTAAAAACATTAAATACCTTCAATACTATTTTCTTTTTATAAGTTTCTTCATCAGAGTACTTGCTTAGTTCTGATAAATATTTTTCTTTATTTCCCATTGCATTTACATACTCTTTTGAATCATCAGTTTTTCTTGAGGCATCGCAATACCAATTTCTTTAAATGCTTTTTCTAGTTTTTCCAAGGACTCTTTGCTATCTAGTCTAATACCTATGTATAATGACATCATTCTCCTTCAAATTTTCTATTTTTAATCTTATTAATATAAGATTTTACATAAAACACTCTATATTTTATACAAAATTATTAATACTACCATCATACAAGATTTCAAATTCTGTGTTATATTCATATGTTACTTTTATTGTTTGTGCATCTAAATCAATGAAATAGATATATCCCTTGTCTTTATTTACTTCATATAAATCATTATCTACCTCATCAAACTGAATACTATCTCTCTTAATATCTTTTTTGTACTCCAGTTGAAACCTAGAAATATCTGCAGCAATAACTCTATTTACTAATGAACCTTTTTCAGTATTATTAACTGTAGCTTCAATTAGCTCTTTCATTGAATAAACTTTTGCATCATGTAAAATTGATAATTCAATCTTTCTCTCATTTCCTAAACAATCTGTATCTTTAAAAATTATTGTTCCTGTATTAACTTGCATCTTTTACCCCTTCATTAAATTTATTTTCTTCTTTTCTTAATTCATCAGCTCTCAATAATTCAATTATCTTAAGCTCATCTTCTTTACTTACCTCAGTATTAAATGTTGAAATGACAGATATCATCAACCTTTCTGATAATCTAATCTTTTCTACCTTCTCATAAATCTTTTTAAATTCATTAATATATTTTTTATCACTCTTATAATCTTCAGTAAATAAAGAGTTTCTATACTCTTCTCTAATAGCTTTTAACTTCTTAATCACTTTTGTTAAAGAAGCTTTTGCTGCACTTTGTTTTCTTCTAATTATCAAATCTTTATCTTTGATAGTTCTATACTCTAACATTGAATGGCAAATCGAATAACAATTCTCTCCTACTCTTTTAAGAATATAACTTCCTGAATAGCAACAAGAAGGTCCTTTCTTTCTAAGTACCCGATATTATGTAGCAAATGCACAAGACTTTTAGGATGATTTTCGGCTAAAATTTCAGTAATTTATCTTAATTATTGGAGTAAAAAATGGCTGACACTCATGTTATATCTGCACTATCAAAAAAAGGAGGTGAGCTTCTTGGCTCAATTAGACATTACAAAGAACTAATTTCATCTTTAGATAAAGATTTAGCTACTATAGATGCAACTATAAGAATATTTGAACCTGATTTTAAATTTGGTTCTACAAAAATTGTTAATAAACATAAAAGAAATAGATATTTTGAAACTGGTGAAGCAAGAAGACTTATTTTAGAAGCTCTTAAAGAGAAAAATGAACCTACAAGAACTGATGATTTAAGTGATATTATTATGAATAAGAAATCTCTTAGTTTTGACAATGATTATGAACTTAAAAACTTTAGAAAATCAGTTATTAGTGCATTAAGTACTTTGGAGAAAGATAACCTAGTTGAAAGGGTTAATAAAATAGGTCTTGTGATTATTTGGAAGATTAAGGATTTAAACTCCATGCCCGACTAAAAGGAGCATGAACATCGTGAATCCACACTTGCAAAATCCCGCAAGAATGAGGACAAATCTCTCTGAAACTTATCTCACAATGTCTTATATTGCTTTGCTCTTTTGCGACAATACGCTAAAGCTAGTTCACATCAGCCTTTTATTAAAACTCTTAGTTTAAAAATAAAAGTCGTATATCTTTAAAATTGTAAAGCAGTTTACAATTCTTACTCATTAATGAGCCAAGATATACCTTGCCAGTAACCACAAAACTCATTAGATACTAAAGAAGATAAACACTTTTCTAAAATATCATCAAAAATCTCTTTATTAGATTTTCTTCTTGTATCTTCTCTATATGCAATTTCATTAGCATAGTTAGATAAGTATAAATTTCCAATCTTATGTAAGTTACCATATTGCATTCTTCTAAACCTTGTATTAAATGATTCACTTTGATTATTGTTCTCTCCATATACTCCTGAATACTCTACTTGATGATTAACTCTATTCATATCATAATGAGCAGTTAAATCATCATAAGCATTTGATTCATCAGCATGGATTGAAGAACCTACTTTAATATATTTGTGAGCTATCTCTTTTATCTCATTAGAGTTCTCAGATTTTAAGATGAAAGTTTTAGTTTTTATTGCTCCTACGGTTTCATCACTAAGCTCTGCTCTTTGTCTTAAAGAGATAACAACTCTCTTATTAGGCTTATGAACTTTTCTTCTATCAACTCTTTTGTCTATTTGATTTTTTGGTCTTATATAATGACCTACATAAACACCATCCATTTCACAAGTTCCTTCAAACTTTTCATCTTCATTATAATCCATTAATGATTCTCTAATCTTATGGGATAATACCCAAGCAGTTTTATATTGAACATCTAAGTCCCTACTTAATTGTAAAGCTGAAATTGATTTAACTGCATTAGTAAATAAAGCAATTGCTAAAAGATATATTTTTAAAGGTTTTTTATGACTAGCAAAAATAGTTCCACTAGTAACAGAAAATGTATGAAAACACTCTTTACATCTAAACTGCATTCTTGTTTTTAAAAAGTAATGTTTTTTAACTGAACCACAACAAGGACAAACTGGTTCACCATTTGTAGCATTCCATCTAACATTTTTAAATAATTCAAAAGCTTCCATGTCAGACATCATCAGAATTTTTATCATTGATAACTCTCTTGCTTTACTTGATAGTAGAAAATGTTGTGCCATTTTTTGTTCCTTGTGTTTTATTTATACTTAATTATAACACATAATTTTATGTGTTGTCAATAAAAATTGTCAAATATTTTGATTTATTAGATAAATAATTTTATGTGATAAACACATATTGATTAATATAGATTTAAGGCTTTTTTATATATTATAAAGAATAAGGATGCTTATGGATTACGATGAATTAATTAGAAATATTAGAAAATCAGGATTAAGTGTTAAAGAATTTGGGCATCTTATAAAGACAAATCCAAATTCAATAACCAACCTAAGAAGTAAAGGTAAGATTCCAAAAAACTTAGCTATTATTGCAGTTTTGCTTGGAGAATTAGTAGATAAAGATATTCCTTATGAACATTTATTTGAGAAACTTGGATTGGAAGAACAAAAACGGAAATTGAGTGAAGAAACGAAAAAAAATCTTTTTAAAAAGAAAGATGAAAAATAAAAATATTTCAAATTGTAATATAATTACAAATTTTAAAAAGTTTTCATTATAATAAAAGCATAAAAAAAGGGCAACACAATGAATATTTCAGTAGATACATTCTCATATTTAGATTTACTACAAAAAGAATTTATAAAATCACCTCTTAATTATACTGGTGGAAAATTTAAATTATTAAATCAAATTGTTCCTTTCTTCCCAAAAAAGATTGATACTTTTGTAGATTTATTCTCAGGTGGTTGTAATGTAGCAATAAACAGTAATGCCAATAAAATCGTTGCAAATGATATAAACAAAGAAGTAATTGAGCTTTATGAATATTTTAAAAACAATTCTATCAAAAAAATAAAAACTGAAATTAGTAACCTTATTAAAAGATATAATTTAAGTGAATCTTCAAAATTTGGATATGAAAAATATAATACTAATTCAAGAGAAGGGCTTGCTTCTTATAATAAAGAGAATTATTTAAGACTAAGAGAAGATTATAACTCAAATCCTAATCCAATTATGTTCTATACTTTAGTAATCTTCGCATTTAATAATCAAATTAGATTCAATAAAAATGGAAAATTCAACTTACCAGTTAACAAGAGAGATTTTACTTCAAATATGCAGAAAAATTTAGAGCTATTTGTAAATAGATTAAAAAATCTTGACATAGAATTCAAATCAACCGATTTTAGAAAAGTATCAATTCCTGATGATTCTTTTGTATATCTTGACCCACCATACTTGGCTACAACTGCAAGTTATAATGAAAATGGTGGGTGGAATGAAAAATTAGAAGAAGAACTTTTAGACTATCTTGATTCATTAACTAGTAGAGGTATTAAATTTGCTTTATCAAATGTACTTGAAAGTAAAGGTAATAAAAATCAATTACTAATAGACTGGTGCAAAAGCAAAAACTATAAAGTGAACTATTTAAATCACTCATATAGTAATTGCAATTACCAAACTAAAAATAGAGATAAAAACTCAACAATTGAAGTTTTAATTACTAATTACTAAGCCTATTTATTAGAGGTTTTACGGTATTTGTGTACCATTGAGAACCTCTAGTTTCTCTATCGTTTATAACCATGATAAATTTTTCTCTTAAATTGGTATATATCTCATTAGAAGATAAAATTTCAATAATATCATCTGTATTAAGTGGTAGAATATTCATCCCGTTTATATAGTCACCTCTTGAGTTCTCCCAAGGGATTACTCTTCTACTTCTAAAATCATTTAATACATTTCTGTCTAAATACGAAGCAATAAAAATACCGTAGCTTTCTTTTCTTTTATCTCCATCAGGAAGTTTTAAAAGCATATTCCCAAGATGTCTTGATACCGATTCCATTTCAGCTCTTCTTTGATTTGTACCATCTGTTAGTGTAACTTCAATCATTAATTTATGGCTACCATAATCATATTCAAAATCAGAACTTCCTCCTACAGCATGAGATTTAGGCAACATGTTATTATCTAATGATAATCCTGCATTTAATATGAAGTCAATATTTTTATTATCAATATAATACCAAGCTAATGCAATAACATATTCATATATGGTAGGAACAGTTGCACTATCAGTCACTAGATTTTTTATTTTTTTGTCTTGTCTAGTATTGAATAATGGTAATATTTCATTTGCAATTTTTTCTTTTGAAAAATTTTCTTGTATTAATTTTTCAAGCTTTAATTTACTTTGCTTGTATTTATAATCTTTTAATTCATTAGTATTATTACTTAGTCCATATTGAGAAAGTAGTTCAATTATTCGTGGATTATCAAATAAAAAGTTAAGAGAATTTTCATTAATGCTTAAGAATCTTTTGAAATACATATTAATTCTACGCATATAAAATGTTTTTAATATCATAGACATTGTTTCAATAATAGAAGCACCATCAGCATTAAACTCAAATATACCAGTTAAAGATAAATATCTTTTATTTAAATCGGCATAGTCTTTTAGATTATTTTTACATCTACTTATTTCAATAAATTCAAAAAAACATTCAAGAAAAGTCATTTCATCAGATTGATTAAAATAATTTAAAATTGGTTCTAAACTTTCTTCATTTTTATATCTAAGATTGTTAGGAAGTATATATTTCATATATTGAGTTTTTATTTTGTTATCAGTGCTATTTATTCTATTTTTAAATAGTTTTTCTATATCTAAAAGAGTATGAGTTCCTGTTTTTAATCTATGCAGAATATTTAATAACTCAAAAGCTACAATACCTGAATTACCACCATTTGATGATTTTAACAAGCTTACACATTCATCAAAATTGCGATGAGAATAATTATGTATAAATTGAGTTCTTTTTGTATTGAAAAGAAGGTCAGAGTTTATAATTTGTTTTATAAAATCATGATAATTTAAATCTCCATTAGAAAATTCTCTTTTTAAAGTTAATGTAAATTTTTTATAAAGTGGAAGCAGTAAAAATTGTTTAGTAGTCAAACTTCCACCATTACTAATAAAATATAATAGATAATGTGTAAAATCATTAAATCTAATATTATTGTCTGACTTTGAATAAGAAAAAAAAGCTTTTAAAAAAAATAAAGAAACTAAATCAATTTGCAAAAAGTTATTAAATTTTAAATAATCTTTGTTCCTTAGCATTGATAATAGTTCTCTTCCTAAAGGAGTAATTACTTTTTGATTCCTTTTTATTAAGTTCATATTTTCTAATGGAGAAGATTTAGCTCTAGCATCTTTTGTTCCAAGTTTAATACTTGTTTTTGTCTTCAATAAACCACTATCAATTAGCATATAGTAATATTTCTCTTGAAGAATTGTATTTGAACCACTCCATTCTTCACCTTCATGTGCTTCATAAAATAGTTTTTCAAATAAAAATAATTGTTCTTCAATATTATATAATAATGTTTTGGGTCTTAATGTTGTATTTCCAAAATAAGAATAGTTCATATATTTTCTCCTTTTATGCAACATAAAATGAACTAATTAAGTTGCACTTTGATATAATTCATCATGAAAAATGAACTTAAAATCACAATTGATGATTTGTATTTAAAACATTTAGATACAAATATGCAAAAAAATAATTTTGCATCTTATAGTAAAACAGTTGAAAAGCTAATACACGATAGTACTGATGAATTAAAAAAAACTCCATTTGATAAGTTTTCTATTCATAATAGAAGATATATGGGGTCAAAAACAAAACTTTTAGAATTTATTTCTAAAACGATTGATAATGAGATTGGAGAGTACTCTAGTTTTGTTGATATATTTTCAGGGACTGGTGTTGTAGGTAACTATTTTAATAAAAGTAATGTAAAAACCATAACAAATGATTTATTATATTCTAATTATATATCTAACTATGCTTTTCTATCTGATGAAAGTTTTGATTTTAATAAAATAGATTCAATTATTAGTGAATTCAATAGTATTAAAGGAAGAGAAAACTATTTTTCAAAATGTTTTGGAGATAAATTTTTTTCAAATTCAACGGCAAAAAAGATAGGGACAATTAGAGAGTCAATTGAAAAATCTTATAAAAAAGATGAAATAAATTTCAGGGAAAGAGCTATATTAATTACTTCTTTAATTTATGCTTCTGATAAAATTGCAAATACTTGTGGTCACTATGACGCATACAGAGAAAATGCCGAATTTAAAGATGAATTTTTCTTAAAGCATTTAGATATTTTTCATGATAAAAACAAAGCTAATGAGATTTATAATACTGACAGTAATATATTATTTGATAATGAAATAGAGCATTCTGTAGATATAGTTTATGCAGACCCTCCATACAATTCAAGACAATACTCTTCTCTTTATCACTTAGTTGAAAACTTAGCTAGATGGGAAAAACCTGAGGTTGAGGGCAAAGCTTCAAAAATGAAAAATAGAAAAGAAAAAAACTCTAAATATTGTAGTAAAAATGCCATTGATACATTTGATGAATTATTATCCAATGTAAAAGCAAAATATTTTATTTTATCTTATTTTAATATGGGGGATAAAGGAAATGATAGGTCTAATGCAAGAATGAAAGAAGAAGATATAATTAGAGTTATGAACAATAAAGGCAATTTAACTATAAGAGAAATGGAACATCAACCTTTCTCTACTGGTAAGTCTAAAATAGATAACCATAAAGAACTTTTATTTATTTGTGAGCTTAAAAACAATGCCTAACACCCAAACCTTAGAATATAATAAAGGCAAAGGCACTATAAGCCTTTGTACTTATACAGAAGATGGTTTCTTAGATAGCGAAATAAATATCACTGATGAAGCTGTAAATCTTGTATTAGATAAGCTATACGATGATTATAATTTAGATGAAGGAGATGAACTTTTAATTGTAAAAGATAAAAGTAGTTCTAAAACTTCTAAAGACTCCATAAAAAGACTTATATGTAATAATAATCCTAGGAAAAACTAAATAACTTTTACTTACTTATTATATAAATATATATTATTTTTTGTTAAAATAAATCAAAAGGATTTTTTTGAAAACAAAACTACTTTTATTAAATATACTTTTATTGTCTTCTATAAACCTAAATGCTAATCTTGAAGTAAAATCTGCTGATGTAATTCAAAATAAAATTCTTGAAGATGATTTAATTAATACTGCAATTAATCTAGGGAAGTTAGCTAAAAGAAGTATTAAAACAAATGATAAAGCTATTATCAAAAAAGAGTGCATAAAGCTTTCTTCTATGTTAAACAATGAAACCTATAAAAAGCAGTTCTTAGATGAATGCACTAAATAAAGGAATCAAATGGAAAATAAAAAGAGTATAGCCTATAATTTTAAAATAGGTAGTAGAATTTACTTTAATGATGAAGAGCTAGGTAGTATGCCATGTGAAGTACTTGAAGTTAAAGAAGATATTTTAGTTTTAGATAATGGCTATGATAAACCTTTTGAAGCTAAAGTAAGTGATTGTGAACCACAAGATGATTCAAGATAGGTTATACTAATATGGTTACTTACTATATTACTGGGCATACTTTTTATTTAAAAGAAGAGATTAAAGCTATAAAACCTACTAGAAAAGATTTTAAGAACTGGTGGAAGTATAACTATGATTTTAAATGTTGGGAACTTGAAGTTCCTAATAGTACTGATTCAAAAAGATTTAGAAATAAATTACAATCATATTGTGATAAGAATAATCTAAAACTAGAAGTGTATGAGCTTACTAAACCTTTAACTAAGTCTATGAATGACTTTGAAACTATTGAAGCATTTTTTGATTATATGCACAAAATCAACCAAAGACCAAAACTTTAATTTTTAAAATACTATATTTTTATACAAAAAGCATTTCAAAAGCCCTTAAAATAGCTTTGTGCATTTGCTACATAATATCGTAAGTACCTAGCAAGTCTTCTTACTGCTCTTAATCTAAACGTAGAATCTCTTTTCCCAAAACTATAATTCACATAGATATTTTCATTATGTTTATTAAATGCAGAACCTTTATTAAACTTCTCAATCTTTACCCCAATAAACTCAAAATGAAATTCATTTTCATCTTTTCTTTTATAATCTTTCACTTGCTTTTACAGTTCTTAATGCTTTAGTAGTATCTTTTTGTAAATACCATTTAGAAGCAAGTACTTCATAATTTAAGTGTTCTCCATGTGGATGTTTAGTAATAAATACTCTTGAAACTCTTGTCATTACTTACCTTTTAGTAAAAACATATCGAAATTATATATCACTTTTCATAATTTATCAATCTTAATAAATATTATTATTGACAAACATATTATAATTGATATATTAAGCTTACAATTTTTAAAGGATTATATACCATGTGCAAGAACTTAACTTTTTATAAACCATCTAACGCAACAAAAAAATTAAAACTACAAAACTGTTCAAGTGGAAGAAAACTTGTAGTATCAACTAATTGGTTGCCTCTTTTTGGATTTGAAGCAGACTCAAGAGTTAAAGAAGAATTAATATCAAAAGGTAAAGGTATTAGAATTTCTTTAGTAGATAAAGAAGAAGGTATATACAAGACAGTATAAGAGTAGAAAAAACAACCCTATAGAAACTCTTTTAGATATAAGAAGTCAAAGACTAATAAATGATGCATTTCCTGAAGATACTGAAAATGTACATATTCTATTCTCATATGGTGAAATAGTAATTACTCCTATTAGCAATAGAAAAAATAAAGCTACAAAACAATTTAAATCTTCAAAAAACAAATTTAATACTTTTCTTGCTTGTAGTTCTGGAGTAGATGCAGTAAGTTTAGTAAGAAAAGGTTTTTCAATTGAGACTTGTCTTGAATATAGACCTCAAGAAAAAAGATAATACTAATTTAACTGAAACTGGTGCTTTAAATGTACTTGCTAATGTTGAGGTTAACTATCTTATTAATGAAGATATTATGAGTATTGATATTAATAAAATTGCAGCTTTTACAAAGAATTCAATACATACTGTTGCACACTTTTCTCTACAGTGTGAAGAATTTTCAAATGCTAAAGCAAATAGTTTAAAAGAAATGGCCATTGAAGATGGAAGTACATCTATTGATATGGTATATGATGCATTAAGAATTATAGATCAGTTTAATTTCCCTGCAGTATTAATTGAAAATGTTCCTAACTTCTTTACAGGTGATGCAGGAAAAATATTAATTTGTCAATATTGAATCTAAATAATTTAGAATTATTTAAAATTAGATTTTATACCATAAACTTAATAATTATTAAAATTAATTCATATTTTATTACAATACTATATAAACTCAAGGATAGTACTATGCCAATAACTCGAACTGAAATTCATATTGAAACATTTTCAAGAAGGTCTATGCAAGGACCAAAAGGTGATTTAATGTGGAATCGTAAAAAATCTAGTAGTAACTGCTGGGAAGCTATGAAAAGGTATGATGATTTAGTGTCTGAATATAATGCGTTGTTGGAAGAGAGTGCATTAAGAGAAGCTATGCTTTATGGAATTTTAGAAACAAGCCCTATACATAAAAATAAAAAATGCTTAAGAGGTATTAATATAATACTCTATTTTTCTAACGGAAACCATAGAAAGGTAATAATAGATACATTTGATAAAATCTTTAAAGAACTAAATTTATATGTTGATTTAGACATTGAAAAAAGAGGTTCTATATTTAAACGCATAATGGCAGTAACCAAAGATTTAGTTACCCATAAAGAAGTAAAAGATAAAGTAAAAAAAATAGAGAGACATATAGAAAATAAAACAGTTAATAAATCTCAAGTAGAATTAGATGTAAATTTAGCTTCTGCAATTTCACAATTATTAGAATCTACGAAAGAGGAAGAAAGTATTATACAATTTGGCTCTTTTATTATCGTAAGAAAATTTGGAGAAGATGGCAAATTAAAAAATATGATTAGAACCCTTACTACAACTGAAGAGTTAATACTAACAAATAATCAAGAATTATATAAACACCCTAAAGATTTCTTTGACAAATTAGGAGAGGAGGTAAGGAAACACAATGAAGAAGTTCACATAATAATTAAAGAGAATCAATAAACTCAAAACATTTAAAAAGTTAAAAACTAACAATTTCAACTAATATTTAAATACTTCACTAAACTTCTTTTTAATTTTAAAATATAGTGTTCACAGGGGCGAACACTAGAAGCCCAACATTCCGACACTCCTTAGAAAACAATTCCAAAAGTACGATAAATCGTAGCTTTTTAACCATTTTAAATACTATTTAGAGAAAGATAAAGTGTTTTCATTATCAACTTGTATTTTCTTTTAAAATTTAAAGTTAATTAAGCTTTGGTTAATACTTAACACATAAGATATTATAAAAAAAGGAATAGTATGACCTCATCAAAAAATATATATTACAACACAAAAAACCATATCAAGTTTAGCAAAAGCTATAAGGACCCTAAAATAGATCAAAAACATAAAAAACTAATGGATGCCCTAGAGGAAGGTTCAAAACAAAATCATCAGTTTAATCTTTATTCAAGTATTAGTGAAAAATATGCTTCTGAATTAATATTTGATGGAAGAGTAGCAGTAGTTGCTATAAATATTGAGGAACAACATAGAAGTGATACAGAAAAAAAACTTCTCAATAAAATCCAGAAAGGAAAAATGACAGACAAAAATTTTTATGCCAATATGAACAACTATTTAGATTTTAAAACAAGTGTTAAATATTCAAAAGTCCTTGAAGCAAAGTTAAAAGATACAAATATGAATGATAAACAAAAAGAATATCTAAATAATGAGCTTAAAAGAGCTCTTGCAAAAATTGAAATAGTTGCAAAAAAATTTTATTTTCATACTAGCAAACCAGAGGAAACTTTATATTTTTCAAACTCAAAGGAATTTATTGACTTCATTGACTCACAAGAGGGAACTGCACACTCTAAATCATACAGGTTTGATATTTATGACGCAGAAGAACTAAAAGACATCTATAATACTAAACCAAGTAAACTTTTTGAATTAGCAGCAAATACAAGAGACAAGATAGATAGTGTTTCACTTAATAATCTTGATAAAAAAATTTCTTCTATATTAAGATAAAAGAGATAATAAGTCTTTTTTATCTCTCAACTTAACTTTATAAAACATATATTTTAATTTAAAAAAATATAAATTATTTATTATATTTTAAAACTTCTTCTAATAAATTTTTATCCAAATAACTTTCATCAAAATACTTACAATTCCAGTTCTTTAAAAATTCTTTTAATGTATATGCTCTCCTACTACCCTTTAATCCTGCAGTATCATGTCTGAATAGAAATTGATTATATATGACAAGTAATTTTTTAGTTGGAAATCTAACATAAAAGAATTCTTCATTTATTTTTTCAATTTTTCCAATACCATAACCTTTTATTGTTGAATCTGTATTATTTACATCTACTAAAATATCATCAACTTTTAAAAAACTCATATGCATTTACATTAACATACTCCTGTAAAAAAACATATTCTTCTTTTTTTGTATATTTAACTATATTCTCTCTAAACCAATTATCAATATTTTGATTATATTCATTCCAGATATGATTAGAAGAAGCATATCCCTCTAAAATTCCACAAATTGCATATCTTGCACCTATATTATCATTTGGATGCATTTCTATCAATTTTTTAAATAAACTAAGTGCTTCATTCTTTTTATCTAAAATCCATAATATATCTGCATAATTATAAAATACTCTAAATATACTTCTATTATATAGTTCTTGATAATTAAGAGTTAAAGGTAAAACATTATTAAATTCATCATTTAAAATCTTCTTATATGCTTTTTCAATAATTATTGAACCTTCTTTAAAATTTTCTTCTTGAAAATATATATTCATTAATTCTAAATAAATATCATAAATATTTGTATTTAATGATAATAGAAACTTTAGATATAATATCTTTGACTCATTTGAATAATCTTCATTTTCATCTTTATACTTATCATACATTTCTAAAACTTTTTTTCTTTCCATAGAAAACCTTTGTGCAATTTTTAAATAAAGATTGAATTTATTTTGTTGTATAAAATAATACCTCTACAGCTGCTTTATAAACTCTTGTTAATGAGAACCACAACAAAAATAAACAAACTATAAACATTACACTTAAATCATATGTTTGAAAATACTTAAAATAGGTTATATTAAATACATTTTGTAAATACAGTCCTTTTAAAAGAGATAAAGCTGTAGAACCAACTGCTCCATATGTAGTGAAATTTAATGCTGCATCTATTATTGGTATATCTGCATTTAAAACTTTAAAATCAAAAGAGTCATTATTCTTTACAAATAATGCATGTAAAAGAAACACAATTCCTATCAAACTGTTATATGTAAAAATTAAATAAGGACTTTCTAATAAGACCTTTATATAGTCTTTTACTTCATCTTCATAATTAACATAATAAATGATTAGACTTATTAGAACTAATGCTGCAAAAACTACTTTCTTATTCATTTATTGTACTTTCATTAAATCTTTGTACAGCTTGTTTGTCTTTAGCATCACTATTATTTCCTAATAGTCCTCCTATAAGCCCTCCTGCTATAACTCCTACAACTCCTCCAAATAATCCGATTGCTCCTCCTATTACCATAGATGGTGCTGTTGTTTCTGAATTTATTTCTGCTTTAACATCTTCTATACTAAATAAATGATCATGTATTTTTATCTCTTTTGAATCATAAATTTTTATTAAATCTTTTTTTGTATTTGCAACAGTATTTAAATACTCTTTTTTATTTGTTATAGGGTTTACTACATATAATTTCAATTTAATCCTTCTCAAAAAATTATAACATATGTTATTCTAAGGACATCTTAGTAGTAATCTTAGTTTTTTCTGAATTTAAAAGAAAAAGAAATGCTTATTTTTTTTATTTTATAAAATACTTAAATTCAAGTTGTTGGACATAAACTCTATACTAGTAAAACTATAAGAATATATGAAAAATAAATGTTAGCTTAAACTCAAGTTGTCAGACATTAAGCCTAATAGAGCATTGTTAAATTTCATGCTTATAACTTAAATTAACTTTAAAGTATAGTTGTCAGACACTAAGTCTAAAGAGATTACTTATTGAACTCTTTTTTAAAAGTTTATAATTCATATTAGTTTCTTTTGATTCATGTAAAATAAAAGTTAACTTAAACTCAAGTTGTCAGACATTAAGCCTTATATATTAAGTTTTTTTTACTTGTTTAAAATTTATTGATTTTTTTGTTATCTCTTATAAATTACTTAAAAAAGAGTTGTCGGTCATAATGTCTAATATATAAAGAGTTTTTCTTTTTTTCTAAATAAATTAGAACTTAAATATCAGTTGTTAGACATTTAGTCTATAAGGATATTACTTAGTTCTTGTAGGTTAATTAATTAACTCTACAAAAACAAGTTACACCTTTACCTTTAAATTTAATGTCAAAATGTTCTTCTAAATAAGATTTAGATTCATTTCCACCTAAAAATTTTAAATTAGTTTGAGATTCTAACCAATCAACAATAGTTACATTCTCAGCTAAATAAGTACTCTTATATCTTCTAATTTTACGACCACCTGTATCAAATACATCATTTCTCATTTTACTTAAAGTAGAGTACTCTAAAACAGAATCATGAGGATTAGAATTTGACCACTCAATAAGAACATCCCTCATTTCATAAGCTGCATCTGGAAGTTTAGAGTATTGTTCATTATTTTCATTGTTTGCAAATGACCATCTACTAATTTTAGCACCAATAAGCATTTTTTCTAAGGTATTGATAATCTTCTGACAATCACCTGCTAGATTTCTTTTTACAGAAGTTCTAATATAAATATCACATTTAGGAGCATTTTTTGTAATAGGGTCATTTGTTCTCAAATTAGCTCTTAATAAAGCTTGATAAACCTCATCTAAAAGTAAAGATACTCTAAACTTATACACTTCTCTTAAATCTTCAACTTTATTATGCTTATAAGCTTTAGAATAATAGAAATGATTAGGTTTGTAGGGTAGGGTAAGGCAAAATACTTTATTGCACTTCTTTAAGTCATTACGACCTGTTAAATTACCCCAATGCTCACAATAAAAAGTTCTATCTAAAATAAGATGAGTTCTGAAGTACTCATCTAAAGATTTATTTGCAATAATTAATATTTTATCTTCTTTAGTAGTTTTACTTAATATCTCTTCTTGAATGAACTTTTTAAAGTTCTCTATTTCATTTACTTTGTCTTTGTCAATCTTTGCTTTAGAGTTTTTTGCAGTGTCTGGTTTAATCATATATCCTGGAACATCAACTTTTCCAACACCTTCATTTTCTTCAGATGCATATATAGTTACTTCATCATATCTCTTTGCATCCAGGTGAACTCTTAATCTTTGTGCTTTTTGTTTATTAATGTAATGCATATATTCATGATTAATAGCAGCTGATGCATCTAATACTACAAATCCTTTTGAAGAAGGAATTCTATCAACATTAGAACTAATTACAATTCCTTCTCCTCCTGAATCTATATGGAAGAAATTAGACCTTACTAAAATTGATAGGTCCACAAAGTAGCTTTCTAAATTAACATTAGTAATTTGAGCATTTTCACATATTACATCAATGAATTCTCTATCAAAACATATATCAAGATCAGTTCCTTCACCAAATACATTTTGAGAGTTGTGAATCTTTGTTTTATTTTGTTCTTCAGTAGCTCTTTCGCAAAAGTCTGTAAATTTAGTGATTACAGCAATTAATTTTGAAAGTTTTTCTTTCATTTCATTTTGTTTATAGAATGTTTTTAAACTTTGCAATGCACCAATAACAAGATATGATTGAGCTTGTTTAATAAGTGCTTTTTCTTCAAAGTCAATAGCTTCATCCACTGCAAATAAATCTCTATTTTCAGCTAATAAACTTTCTTGAGAGTTATGAGTCATTAAGTGTTCAGTTTGTCCAGAGATAACTGCTTTTCTTAATCTAGCATGAGTAATGATTAAGATTTCTGCTTGATTACAAGTTTTATGATTTACATCACTTGTATACTCTATTTTATTACCTTCTTCATCTTCTAAAACTTCTTTATCCTTTGCAAACATAATTTTAGGTCTAGGAAGTAAATTATCCTTATCATCCTTGTCAATAAGTTCATTTAGAAAGTTTTTAAAATCAATACCATTTTGAATAGTGTTAACTACTACTAAAGAAGTGAATTTTCCTTTTGTCTTAACTAACATAGTTTTTATATAGTGAGCTAATGATGTTGTTTTTGCTGCACCTGCTGATACACTAATAATATGCATTGTGTTAAAGTTTGGTTTTGATGCTTCAATATAAGATTGGAACATAGTTTCCCAGTTCTCATACATTTTTTCAGAGTAACCATATTCAAAAAGACCATTCCATACATCTTTCAAGAAACTTTGAGCTATTTCTTTTGCTTCTTTGCTAATAGGTAACTTAATATCTAAATCAGCAGGAATTATTTCAAATGTTTTACCACCATGTAAAAAAGAGTGAACAGTCTTAGTACCATTGAAACTAATATTAACAACAGCATTAGCTTCATCTGGTTCAACAGGGTCAAGAATATATTGTCCATCATGCTCAATAGTTAAATCTCTTGCAAGTATAGATTCACCATTTGGAAAATATATTAAATCATCTTCATAGATTACTCCAGAACTTCCTGTTTTTGCTTCAATGATTTTTTTAGCTATTTCATAAGAAATATTAGTAGATTTAGATAATTCTTTTGCGTGTTTTTGAACATAAAGCTCTTTTAGTTTTAAAGAAGTAGATTTAGCCTCATGTTTAGCTTCAGCTTCAATTCTAAGACCTTCACCAATGTTAGATTCCATATCATCAACATTTAAGTATGTGCCTTTAGGATTAAAGACTTTGATATCTCTAGGTAAGATAGCAAGATTATTACCTTCAATATTAGGAATTGCTTCAAATACTAATCTTTCTGGAGATAAAACTGCAGCATCGAAAATAGTTCGTAATAATATACTTCCATCAGCTGCATATTTAACAGCTCCATGTCCTTTTACCCAACAACTTCGCCAAAGTAGTTCTTTAAATCTTTCAACACTACCTTTTATAATTAAGTAACAGTGATATCCACCTTTTTTATAAAGTGTTTCTTTTGTTTGTTTATTTACTACTAGTGATGAGGTTGATTTTGATATCATCATTTGAGTATTTTTTAATGAGGGTTCAATCTCTTCAAGTACTGTTTTATACTCTTGAGCGGTATTTATTTCAGTAATACCTTCAAAGTAATCATAATCAAGCATAACAAGGTTAAATTCATCATTCCATTTGAAGTTTTCTTTACTTCTTGCAAGTTCTTTACTTCTTGATTTTGGTGTGATTTCACCTTTTAATTTATCTTTATGTACACCTAATCCAATTGCTTCATATTTTGTTAATTTAAGTAAACTCTTTTTTAATTCTAGGAGGTTTTTAATTTTTATAGTAGAGAAATTTCCATTTGAAAAATATGCATTAGAATACTTTTTACCATCTTCAGTAATGGTTTTATTTAATGCAGATTTACTTTTAAACTTTGTAAATTTTACTTCAAACTTTTTACTTTTTGTTCTTTCTTCATCAAGCTTTGTATCTAATTCAAATAAATCAGTTTGGGGCATAAACCTTCCTCTATGTTAATTAATGTATTTTATCCAAAAGTTTAAAAAATTCATATAAATAAAGATAAAATAGATTTTATAAAAGGCGAAGG
Organism: Arcobacter sp. CECT 8989; assembly: GCF_004116715.1. NCBI lineage: Bacteria > Pseudomonadati > Campylobacterota > Epsilonproteobacteria > Campylobacterales > Arcobacteraceae > Arcobacter > Arcobacter sp. CECT 8989. The sequence goes on from NZ_PDKE01000017.1 coordinate 25,805, forward strand.
AATAAGAATGAAGCACCATGTAGTATTTGATACTAATATTTTAAGGAGTGAAAACTTTAGCTCACCAAGAATGAAAAGATTAAAAAGACTTATTGATGAAGATATAGTTAAGTTATATGTTCCTGAAATAGTGAAAAATGAGTTTTTAACACAAAAGTATGATACTTATAGATCAAAGCTAAGAACAAAAGATATCATTGATGTAGATAGGTACTTCATGTCAAATCAAGATAACATAAAGAAAAAGCTTCAAGATATAGAGTCAACTCTAAAAGAGATATCATCAAATATTGAAAATACAATTGAAAAAGAGTTTAACTATTGGGTTGAACTCTTTAAAGTAGAAGTATTACCTTTTGATAATAGTAAAATGACAGAGGTTATGAATCATTATTTTACAGGTGGAACAGTATTTAAATCAATTAAGAATAGAACAGATATACCAGATGCAATGATATGTACTACTATTGAAGATTTACATAAAGAAATTAGTACTGTACATATATTAAATAATGATAATGTGTTTAAAGAGTATTTAGAAAAAAAAGATGGGATATTTGTATATAGCTCTATTGATAAATTCTTAAGTAAAGAAGAGATATCTAAAATAGAAGAGGAACTTGATAAGAAACATGATAAGTTTGAAGTTCTATCGAATTATATTTCTTCTGATAAGTTTATTGATTTCTTGAAAGAAGAAATTTTAACTAAAAAAATGAATTACTTTTATCTTGAAATGAATGAAGTTAAGTTTGTAAATTTAAGTTATTTAGCAGAAAATATCTATAGCTGTCATACTGAAATATATGATTTTGATACACTTAAGAACATTAAAATCTTAAAAGAAGACATTACTAATGAAAATCAAATTTTAATAGGTTTTAGTTTTGAGGTTGAATCTAATCTTATTTATATGGTGAGCTTTGATGAGTATATGAAAATTTCTAATAAAAGAAATGTTGATTATATAAAAATGGACAGGCATAATGGAGATTCACTTTTAAAAGAAAAAAGAGCAATTATAGTAAAAGGTGTTTTTACGTTTAATCTAAGAGAAGAGGGGAGTGAAGATAATTTTCATAGAAATGAATTTATTGATTATGGTATGTTTGATACGGAAATTGATGAGGTGGAAATTAAGCCATTAATTAATAAGTAGATAATAGGTACAATGATATGTAACTATAAATAAAGGAATCAACAATCGATAATTTTTTATTAAAACTTAAAGAGTCACAAGAGTGGTTAGCATCATCTGGTAAAACGATTCAAACATATGCTACTCCTTCAGAAGATAGAAATTTTTTATTTGAGTTATTAATAAATGCATATTTTAAAAAAACTGGTTTTGATGTAATCTTTAAAAACAATGCTGATGTAGAGGTAAAAAAAGAAAACTTTACAATATTTGGAGAATGTAAAAAAATAACTTCTGAAAGTAAACTAGAAGAAAATATTGACTATGCAGGAAAGCAATTAAGCAGAAATATAAATAGTGAAACTTCTAATAAGTATGGAGTAATTTTCATTGATATTTCAAATTGCATATTTCAAAAAGAAGAATTATCTAAAAATTTTTACTTAAATGGTAAATTTGGTATGGAAGAATTATCTAAAAATTTTTATGATTTTTTAGAAAAAAAGAAAAATATAATAGAAAAAATGAATAATAAATATGAAGGTATTTCTTTAGGTATCTTTTTTCTTGCATCTATTTCTTTACCTACAATAGACTCTTTCATGAATTATACTACAAATAATGAATTTTTAAGTACAGAAAATATTTCTGATAAAGACTTCACCTTTATTAAAAGAGTATTAGAACCTTTTGAATATGCATTTTTAGATTTATATTAGTACTTGATTAATTATATTGCAATTTGAAATTTTATAGCATTTTGTAATATAATGCAGAATGAAACCAAATCTCCTTGAAATATACCAAATAAAAAAATATGAAGACTATAGTAAACTTCAGTGCGTGAATATTGTTTATGAGCAGACAAATGTAGTAGAAGATAAAGAACTTTCATTACTGAGGGGAAAGTATAAAGGGATATCTTTACTCAAGAAAAGTTTTTCTTAGCCTAATAAATAGAAAAAAGAGAATAATGAATTATGAGTTGTATAATCATTTTAAGCACTATAGAACGTGGAAAGCAATTAGTAGGGGAGAAGAGATGGCTATTTATGATATTTTGAATTTAATAGCAAAATAAGATATGGAGGAAAGCTCCACATCTTAAAGTTTATATTTACCTAAAGAACTTTCTGGATCATATCTTCCTTCTTCTTTTAAATACTGTAGTACTTCTTTTGCATCATAAGTTAAAACGTTTTCTGGTCTTTCTAAATAAGTCTCTATTGCTAAATGAACAACTCTAGGATTACTATGAAATCTGCAAGGGATGGAGGTTCACTTTTAAAAGAAAAAGAGCATTTAGTATAAAATGTGTATATAAATATTAATTTAAGCTTAATATTGTGACATAAGTGTGACAAAAATATGTTATGATTATTCTAAAATAAAAAGTAATTATATTTTTTATAATTTATAAATATATAAAAAAAGTAACAATAAAAATGAATAATAACGAAGTTATAGAGTTAGTGTCTGATAAAGATGATTTCTTATTTAAAATAGAAAATGGAAAAAAAGTATTAGATAGTATAGAAATAAAAGCAAATAATGTAAGTTTAGAAAAAATAGCAAAATATACAGATTATACAAAAGAAGAATCATATTGGTAGTTCAATGGAAGCTTTTGCTCAAAAATATCACTTTACTACATATAAAGAATATGTTGATTTTCTTCAATCAGATATTTCTCAAGAAGATATTGATTTATATTTAAATGAAAGAAATATCTTAATTACTCAATATGATGAACAAATTTCAGAATCAGATAATAAGTTAAGTTCTATAAATAGTGAATTGAACTCTTTAGAAAATCAGCTTAGTAGCGCTGAAAAAATGCTTGAAAACTCAAATAATAGTAAGCATAAAAATGAAATCCAATCGCATATTCAAAATCTTAATATTCAAATAGAACTTTTATCTGAAGATAAACAAGACATAAAAGAAAAAATATCTTCTTTAGAAAATCAAAAAGAACAAGCACTAATAGAGTTTGATAATGAACATTTTCAAGAAATAGATGCAATACATTGGCAAGAAGTATTTGCAAAAGCAGAAGAATTACAATTAGATGAACATCATTACAGTGAGGACTTTAATAAACTAAATAGTGAGATAGCAAAATATAATTATGATGCCTGCACTAGGTTAGCATATATGAATAGAAATGGTGAAGGTATAAAAATTAATAAAAGAAAAGCTGCTGAGCTTTATTCAAAAGTTTGTCAAAGAACAAATAAAAAATGCGATACTTTAGCTTGGATGTATTATAAGGGTGAGGGTGTTAGACAAGACAACCAAAAGTTTATGCAATTTTCTAAACAAGCATGTGATCATAATGACTATACAGGATGTCAATTTATTGGATATGCTTATAGAGATGGTAATATTGTCAAACAAAATAAACTACTAGCAACACAAATTTTTAACACTATGTGTAATATGAAGACTAATAATAAATTTGATAAAGCTATTGCTCAACAGTCTTGCATTGATGTTGGGTTTATGTATTATAACAATGGGGATGCTTCTAAGCCTGATATATACTTAGCAAAAGAATATTTTGGAAGGGGGTGTAATTTGGGGAACAGCAGTGGTTGTAAGAATTATAAAATATTAAATGAGCAAGGTTTTTAATACTAAAGACAATTGTGTTCTCGCCTGCTATTATTGTAATAATGATAAAAACTATATCTTTGTATGTGTAAAGTAACTAATTTAGTTAGTCTTTATATAAAATTCTATTATAAATATTTTTCCTTAAAGCTATTTATTTTTTTTAATTTAATGTTTTTATCTTTTGGTAAAACTAGTAGTATATAATTTGAATCCTTCTCAATCCATAATGAATAAAAATATTCTTTTGAAACTATGAATTTACCTGCATTAGGATCTAAAACAAGTACACTCTTTTTACTAAAGTTTTGAACAACCACAAAATGAGGATATCCCATTTTTCTTATAATTCGTGCAATAACTGGCACTTTTATTTTTTCAAAAACATTTTTATTTATTTTATACCCTTTTGCATGAAAACTATTCTTATATGCAATTTTTTGTAAATCAAGAAAATTTACAACATTAGTAGTCTTTAATTGTTCTAATAAAATCTTTTCACTTAATTGAATACCATAAAGATTGAATAAAGTTGAAAGAGAACTTGCTCCACAACTTTCTTCAAATGTTTGTTTTGTCACATCTTTATATTTTAATTCTATTAATGATTCAACATTAAAATTTGCATATAAATATAAGTTAAAAAAACAAAGTAGTACTAAAATTTGTGCCATAATGAAAGTGATAATCTACTATCTGGAGCATTAGTACTAGTACCAATGCCTGCATTAATTGTAATTGCATTTGCTTCATTTATATTATATGTTATTCCAAAGCCCATAGTGGATAAGATAGTAGAACTATTAACTTTCATCCCATCTTCTTTCATTTCAGTTTGATAGTTTTGTTCAAAATTAAGGTTTAATGATACGTCAGGGTTTAATATTAAGAATAAATCTAATCCAACAGAATATGAATTAGGAAGTTCTAATTCAATATCATTTATATTTCTATCCAAGTTTTGAGTGGTACCTAAATAAAATGTTGAAATTAAGGGGTCAGAAAAGCTTTTTAAACTATACTTTATATTGTAACTTTTTAAGCTATAATTATCTTCTTCATTTTGATATTTGGTTTTTTGAGTTAAAGATGTTTGAAAAGATAAAGATTGTCTAAAGCCTGCTATTTTTTTATCAAAATTATAACTTCCTCCAATCCATAAACTATCAAAATCAAAGTCTGTTTCATTTTTAATTTTATTGGATTCAATTAAATCTAAATTTTCATAACTTAAATTATAAGATAAAAATAAATCAAGAGATGAACTGTAACTATATAAAAGAGTTTGACCAAAAAAGACTTTTTTTGATTCAGTTATAATAGTCCCATCATCGTAACTAAGTAAATTAGGATAAGAAGAAAACCTTCTTGTACCATCTGAATTAATAGTATCAATACTTGTAATTAATCTAAAATCATCTTTTTTTTTAAAAAGACTATCCACTGTTATTGCATCAGATGCAAAAATCTGTATATTCAATATTCCTATAAGTAATAATAGTTTTATTATATTTCTATGCATAAATATCTTCAATTTTTTCTCTCTTTCTCTCAAAATCTTGTTTTAAACTCTCTGTAATTAAGATATTATGTCTTTTCTGTATTTCTTCCCACTGTTTTTTATCTATCTCAATATTGCCGTTTTTATCATATTTTTTTTCTTTTTCTAAAGTGTCAATTAAAAAGTTAATTGCATCATTGAAAAAATTTGACAACTCACCTTTAATCATATTTTCTGGATTTGAATAATATTCTTTTATATTGTTTTTTACTTTTTCCTCAATAGTCCCTTCTCCTTTATATGATTCTTCTAAAGAAATTTTTCCATCGAGATCTTTGTCAATATTTAAAGTATAATTTAATTCATCATCTAAAGAGTTTACTTCTGTTCCTGTTCTATACATAAATGAATCAATGTCTTTTGATTGAACATATGCACTATATACTGATTCATGTGTTGAAATTCCTTTTTTTGAAAAAGTATCAATACCTTCAATTCCAAAATTATTTTTAGTGTTAAGATATTCTTCTTCGGTAAGTTTTCCATCATTATCTGCATCAGAGGATAAGAATTCTCTTTTGTATGCAATATCTGCAAACCAACCAGATACAAAAGCTTCTGCTTCTGCATTAAGTCTTATGTCACCATTTTCTCTTTGAAAAAAATCATCTTCTGAGAAGTTCCTTTTAAGTCTATCGATTGTTGAATTATCTAAAGCAACTTGAACATGATTTCCATTAGTAGGATCTGTAAATACTATATTCGTAGTATTTTCATTTTCATTAGTTGTTTGATAAGTTATATTTTCTGATTCATTTGTTTTTGTTAAAGTCTTATCGAAAGAAAGACTCTCTTCTGAAAGTTCTTCTCTTGTTCTATTTTTTGTATCTACTTCATATGATTTAAATACTGTTCCTGATAAACTTATTTCCATATTATTTCCTATTAAATTATTTTATTTTACAAGAGTGTAACCTTTAGATTATTAGTTTAATAATCTAAAGGTTTAAATCAATAGTCTATCTTCTTCTAAAGCTATTAAACTCTCGTGTACTTATTACCTTATAAGAACTGGTATTATTACTATATAGTCTATCAACCATAGATTTTCCACTAGTTGTAGTTCCTCTTCTTTTATTAGTTAATGCATTATTTACAGTATTTAGCGTTTTATTATGAAAGACCTTACCTACCTGAGGTTGTCTCCATGTATATCCTCCATTTGCTTTTTCCATATCTGATTTATTTAACTCTAAATTTACACCATTTACTTCACCATTTGTAACAGATGATAATAAATCAACTTCTGATGAAGGCACTGCAAATAAAAGACTTGCCCCTAATCCTAATCCTAAAATTATTTTTCTCAATTGTTTCTCCTTTAATAAAATTATAAAAGTATATTATAAGATTATTAATTATGGCATGCTTAAAATAATTTTTTTACTGTTTATTTATAAGATTAACTAGTCCATTCTAATTTCATATTTCACTATTATATAATCACTTATAATTATTATATTCGATAAAATACATTTAAATATGTATTAGATATTCTATTTATTTAAATTAATCATTGTATATGTTGTAAATAGACAAGAAGAACTAAATCAAATAAAATATAAAATTAATAATAGCTTCTAAAACCTATTAAGTTATTTTTAACTTAACAAATGTGAAAATACATAATATATATAGTCAGAGGTTTTAATAGATTACATAAAACTCTCTATTAAAAACCTCATATTATTTATAATTCAATATATATAATTAGTAACTACAAAACTAATAAACACTTTCTTTTTAAACATTTTTAAACATCTCATAATCTAACAATATATATATATATATATATTAAATCACTCTAGTTAATATATATTAAATAAATATACTATTATAATATATTTAAATATATAAAAGGTTATATCATGCAAATAGATGGACATTATGCACTTACTTATGTTTTGTCAAGAATGGTTGGGTTTGAACATGACAAAGCAGAGATTATAGCCTATTCAGCACAATATGTAGATGATGCTACAAATAGTGGAATAATAGAGTTTGATAATGGAGCTATGTTTAGTAGAATTAGTTCTGCACACACTATGGAAGCTTACGACTTGAAATATTACTTAGATGCACATGAGAATCATCTAGTATGGGTCCCTTTCCATTTTTTACCAGGAAATGATAAATTAAATGCAGGGGAAAACCCTGATGGTTCATTTATAAAAAAACTAATCTGTACTCCCTATAGTGATGTTGCAGTAAAAATGCTAGATGCCTGTATTAAAGATAAAGATAAACCACACTTCCTTCATAGAGTTGGAATAACTATGCATGTATTTGCTGATACCTTTGCACATCAAGGTTTTGCTGGTGTTGTTCACGATGTTAACAAAGTAAAAAATTTAGTTTGTCATAACTATAATATGAGTTTTTTTGACTCATTAAAATCTAAAACTTTAAGTAGAAAGTTTCCTATGGGGCATGGTGCTGCTCTTACTTGTCCAGATATGCCTTTTTTAAACTGGAGTTATACTAATGGGCTTGGGGAAGAAATAAAAAGAGATAATCTTGATTTATTTACAAATGCTGCATATGATATATTTGGTCAACTTGGAAGAGTTTTAAGTGAATTAGGACAGGAAGTAAAAGATCCAATTGAAAATGACATGAATCAGATAAAGAAAAATTTTGAAAACTTTAGAAGTGATGATGGTGAAGTTAGGTTAGAACAATGGCTTAAATCAATTAAAGATGGAGATTTTTCTTTTGGTTCAGTAGATTTAAATTATATTCCTAAAGGTATTGGTTCATGGAAATATAATGCAATAAATCAAGATAAAGAGTATGATAAAAAAGATGAAATATTTGAATTTAAAGATGATTTCATAAATAGTAACTGGAGAAATTTTCACGTTGCTTTAAAATCACATAGGTTTGACATTGTAAATAATATATTACCACCGTATGGAATTATTGTATCATAATATTTTATGATTTAAAGATTAAAGTTTTGCTAGAATAGATTTAACAAAGGATAATATTTAATTATGCATGAATTAAAAAAAGGCAAATACTTTAATATAGGTTATCTATTTGGTTTTAGTGCCATATTCATTTGGAGCTTTACTGCTTATATAGTAAAATCTTATGCAGAGCCTAAAGATGGATTGTCTGTAGCTTTCTTTTCTATTCTATTTAGTATTCTTTTTTCAATAGGCTATTTCTTTTTAAAAGAGAAACATCATCTAAAATCAAATATGGAAATATTAAAAAATAATCATAAGTTGAAATTGTATATTTTCATCTCTGCAGTCTTTATTTGCCTTCATTACTTAAGTATATATTATATTTTTTCTACACCGTATGTAGTGCAAGGAAATATTATAAACTATATGTGGCCACTTCTTTTTTTATTTTTAGCAGTTTTATATCAGGAAAAGAAGCATTAAAAAAGACTAAAGTTACAAGTTTAATTTTTATTTTTACATCATTTATAGGTGCTGTATTAATTGCATCAGGAGATGAATTAACTTTAAATTTTATGTCTGATTATAAATATCTTGGAATATCTTTAGTCTCTGCAATAAGTGCAGCAATATACTTTTTTACCTTGAGTAAATTAAAAACAAATCTCTATGGCAATTTAAATCACTTTATATATACATCTTTCTTTTTTATAATTGTTTTATTCATTGTATTTCTTATACACCCACAAATAATCGATACTAAAGTAGAAGTAATTATCTTAAGTTTTTTTCTTGGTCTATTTAGTATTTTCTTAGGTAATGTTTTTTGGACATTATCTTTAAATAAGATAGAAAATAAAGACTTTAGTTCAGTAGCATATTTTGTTCCAGTGATAAGTACCTTTATTCTTTTATTTATGACGGATGAAGAGTTTAACAATTATATATTTGTAGGTTTAATTTTAATAGTAACTTCAAATATCTTAATTCATTTTAATAAAGAGATTCTTCATACAGTTAATATATGTTTCTCTATTATTATAATGTATTCAGGGATATGTTATCTAATTCCACCACTACATTCTTCCACTAATAACTCAATGGTAAATATGACTGCAACTGTATTTACTTTCTATACTGCTTTTTTATTAAATAGGATATGGAATCAAAGAAAAGACGAAGAAGCTATATTATTAAATATATTAGAAACAGTATGTAAGAACTTAGATAAAGCAGAGGTTAGTGAAAAAGAAAAATTTCAAGTTATAAATACCATAAAGGTTAAAATGCTAGATAGAGATAAAAATTTTAATATGATAAGCTATTTGTCTAATGCTTTTTCTCATTATGAAATACAAATAACTAAAAAAATATTTGTACTAAATAAAGAGTTATTTTTACTTAAATCTAAATCAGTAACTTTTCCAGAACTCCTTGTTATATTTATGTTAGGAATTGTCAGTTTAATATATGTAATAACTTATAGAGAGAGTACTTTAATAGGTGATTTAATAGCAATTGCTTTTGCTTCTTCTGTAACATATATAATATATATAGTACATGATTTTAATAAATATGGGCTTATGAATACTAATAAAATACTTAGAGTTTTTAATTATTTAAAGATACAAAAAGATAACCATAGGTACTATTTAACCAAACAATATCTCTTAATAGTTTTATTAGTATTGGTTATATTGGTTATTGCATTCCTATTCTTCAACAAATATTTTACTAATACTGTTTAATACTAAAGATATCATATTCTTCTAGAACTTTTACTTCTTCTTCATCTACAGAGTTATTATTAATCCATTCTTCAATTATCATATCATTGAAGCTCCATAAACAAGACATTTGTTTTGAGGAAATTCCTTTTAAATAAATTTCTTTTGGAATACTAACATGTTGTCCAAATGTAAAATGTTCAACATCATATTTTTTATTTAGATTGTAAAGACCTTCCCTTGCTTTGTATTGAGTCTTCCATAAACTCTTCGCTTCATCAAATAAAGGGAAGCTCTTTAATGATTTTTTGGTTCTTTCAATAATATATATAGTACCATTTTCATTTAATATTTTAAAACATTTATCTAAAAAACTTTTACTCTCAATTTCTAGTAGATGATAAACACTTTTAATAAAGATTGTATCAAATCTCTTTTCTAATGCATCGATTTTAATAGCATTGAATATTTTATAGTCAACATTAATAGGAATAAATGAAGCATTTGCTTTGTCAATTAATGACTCATTACTATCTACTCCAAGGATATGTGAATCATTAAATATTTTTGCAAGTGCTCTAGTTGATAACCCTGTTCCGCAACCTAGATCTAAAATTGTATTAGGCTTTATATCTCTCTTTTTTACTTCATTAAATAATGAAATATTATAATTGTAAAAACTACTATAGAAGTTTTCAAAAATTTCTGGTCTATAAATTAAATTACTCATAATTAAATATTATCCCTTATTCGTATTATCAGTATTTATTTGATATCGTTTTAAAAAGTCATTGATAAGCTGAGTGAAAGAATGCATTAACTTTAGGAAGTAAGGGGATTTTTCTTTTATTATCAATTTATTTTTCATATGACACCAATATAGATGATAGTTGCTTTTGGGTAGCAAACTTTGAGCTTTTTGGTGAAGGTGGAGCAACAAAAAGTTTTTTAAAACCAGAGAGAATATATAAAAGACTTTGTTCTAAAAATCACCAAAAAAGTTGCAAACTTTTAAAACAGTTTTATAAAATGGTTGATATTAAAACTAATCGATTTTATTTGGCAGAAAAAGCAAAGTTTGAAAAACAAAAACAAGCTAAAAATTATGTTATTGATCCAAAAACTAATTTAATGTGGCAAGATGATAGGGATACTAATAGTATTAAACGAAATTTTAAAGGTGCTCAAAAATATTGTGATGAGCTTGAGATGGGTGGATATAATGATTGGCGATTACCAAATGCGGGTGAATTATATAGTTTAGTAGATGAAACAAAAAAAAACAATACTAATTCTATTATCAAATATTCTAGCTTAGGTAGCTATGTAAGTTCTACATTTTTTGATGAAGAAGATCATACTTTATGGTTTATTAATTTTAAAAATCCACACTTTCGAGGTATTAAAGGTGGCATGGAAGCAAAATTTTCTGTGCGATGTGTCAGAGGGAAAGAACTAACTTTAGACAGGAAAGAATTTTATATATATTGGAAAAGGATTATAAATGGCAAAAAGTAAAAATACTAGTGATAACCATAATAATGATGGAGTTGATACTTCTCTTAATTCACCACTATTAATTGTAAATGTATATAATAAACTTGTAGAGTTTCAGAATAAATGGAATGAGTTTGAACAAAATAGAATAAAACATGGTGAACCTGCATTAGGAGCTACTATAAAAGGATCAGGATTAGCTGCTTTTTATATTTCAGTAGGTGAAGCTATAGATAAACTTAATCCTGCAAGTAAAGCTTTTGATATCTTAGAGTTTTTTTCAAATTTTGGTTTGGATATTGATGCTGGTGCTGTATCAGCTATAAAACAGAACATTGATGCTTTTAAACAGGAAAATACAGAATTAATTGGAGAGCTTATTACGCCAGATGTAATTGAGATGACTGGACCTAAGGGTATTTTTATGAATACCGAAAATAAGCAAATTTATATGCCAAAGCAAGGACTTTAGCTTAGTTTTGATTATAGTGAAAATTTAAAAGAGGGTAATCAAGTAACTATTAAAAGTATAAAAGTCATTAATCCTAAAGGATCTATGTCAATTAAAGAGATTGCATATGGTCTGGATGAGTCACTTTTTCATGATTATAATGTTGATGAACTTTTGTTTAATTTTAATTATAAAAATATTAATAATCCAAATGAAATAGTAATTGACTATAATTTATCAATAGAAGTTCCAGAAAATTACACCACTTACACTGATGAAAATGGTATTAAAATAGAAACAGGACTTATTAGTACAGGAAAAATGAAAGTATTAATAACAGACCCTAACACTAATACGGTAACTGAGTATTTACAAGATGTATTTGTGGATAATGAAGTTATTAAAAATACTTACTTAGCAGATGGAACAGTACAAACTGAAACATTAAGCAGCCTTGAACCTAGTATAATATATGACAGTAAAGAAGCTCCAGAAAATGCATATGAGTTAAAGATAATTCAAACTGGAGAGAACTTAACCTTAGAGAAAATATCTACAATAGATACTTCAAATATAGTTACAGGAGATATAAATATAATAGAAAGTGTCCCTTTAACAAAAGGACAAACTATCTCACATATAGCGCAAAAGACTGATTTTAACTCAATAGACCTTTTAGAATATAATAACCTTACCTTAGAAGAAGCAAAGAGTCTACCTGTAGGATATAAAGTCTTAGTTCCAAAAGAAAAACCTATTAGTATTGAAGGTGAATATTTGGGGAGGCTTACACTAACATATGCTGAATATATCGTATATCTACACCTTCTTCTAAAAGTAAAGTTGCAAAACTATGTCTAAACATATGAGGAGTAATATGTTTTTGAACTCCAGATTCTTTTTGATATTTTTTTATCATCAATCTTACTGATTGTTCTAATATTTGATTGCCTAATCTATTTATTAAAAAATATTCATTTTCTTTCAGTTGATTAGCAAATAAATTTATATATTCTTTTAGTGTTTTTTTTACTTCACTATCACATATTTGTATTACCCTTTCTTTGTTCCCTTTTCCTTGTATTATTATAATTCCTGTTTGTAAATTAATATTTTCCCTTTTAATATTGCAAACTTCAGATACTCTAATCCCTGTAGTAAAAAGAATTTCTATTATTCCTATATCTCTTACTAATGCTTTATAGCTATAAATATTTTTATCTTCAAACTGCTCTTTTTGTCTGTATAGATATTTTAAAACCTTTTTTATTTCTCTTAATTGAATTGTATTGGGTAGGTTTTTAGGCTCTTTTATGGCTACTCTCATTTTTCTAAAAGGACTTACTAAAATTATCTCTTCAAATTCTAAATAAGAAAATAAAGCTTTTAATACAGCTATTTTTCTTTTTATTGTTTTTGCTTTAAACTCTTGTATATATAAATTCTGTATGTAGTCTTTTAGTTTATACTTATCAAAATTGTTAATATCAATATTTTTGTAGTCTTTAAAATTTAAAAATTGTTTAAATCTATTTTATAGGCTTGCAAAGTTTTAGTACTTAAGTTCTTTTCATATTCACAATGAAATTTAAAATCTTTTATTATTTCTTTTAGTTTCATAGATAACCTTCTATTTTTTGATAGAAGGTTATTCAATTTTACTTTTGTGACGCTAAATGTGACAGAATGAATCAAAAATTAAATGGTTAAAATTATTTGGATTATTGAGTTTGAAGGAAATTGTTTAAGGTAATTTTATTTTGGTGGAGATGTGGATTAATAATGTTTAAACTTTTTGATATTCTTCATAAATTATTAGAGATAGCATACACAATTATAAGTATTATCAATACTTTATATTCATAATTAAAAGGGGTAATTCCCTCTTAGGATATCTTTATATTATGAACACGATTTTAAGTTTTAGTTAAAAGTTCCAAAAAAACAGGTTGTTGCATTTGTATTTTTATAGTTTATTATTTATCCTATTTTCTGTCAACAGATCAAAAGTTCTAAATGCTTAGTATTTAAAACATAAAAACTTTTTAGATGAAACTACAATTCATCCAGAAACTGGAAGCATATCTTTTACTCATAAAAAACTTGTTTCAGCATACAAAGGTATTAAAAGAAATTTATCTTATCTATTCACGTACAAAAGGGATAAAGGTTCTATTCCTAATACTACAAACTTCATTGACGGAGGAGTTTTCTCTTCACTTAAAATATTAATAAAAATTCATAGAGGATGATCCAAAAGTTTAAAATTAAAAATTGTTGATGATTACTTGATTAGTTATAAAAATAATGAATACTCAGGAGCTAATTTTTTTAATTAACCCACATCCTGACATAAAAGAGGGACGTAAAGGAGCATATTTCCTGAAGCAATACCCTTAGTTTTATAAACCATTTTTTGATGATAAAAGTTTTACACTCTCTTATAAGTTTACTAATATAACTCTTGAAAAATCTAATATTTCATAATAAGTTTTCAATATCTCTTTGTACTAAGAATATAAATAGTTATACAGGTACTTATTAATAGATAAATAGAGTTGATGAGGAGTGTTATTAATATGATAGCTCCTCCAACAAAAGTACTATTTGCAGGTATCTCTTTTAATACAATCCAAACCCATATAGGGGCCATAATAGTTTCTATAATCATAAGTAAACTTACTTCACTTGCTGGTAATTCTTTTGTTCCTATTCCCATTAAAACTCTAGATATTGGAGATACAAACATACCTGCAATTATCAATATAAAAAGCGTATTTAAATCAAATGTAAAGTTTTTAGCTAAGAAAAAAGAAACAACAGCACTTGCAAATCATGCAAAAGCTGTGATTGCAAAACGGTCTGCACTTTTGTATTGAGATAATATTACAAAAGATAAAGCAAATAAATTAACACAAATAAGTGCATAGATATTTCAAATAAAATCACCACTCCCAAGCTGCGATAAGAAGATAATAAATAGACCAATAAATATAAAGAATGATGCGACAAATATATTTTTTTTAGATTTTTGTTTATATAAAAGGTATGTGAATAAAGCTGAAAAAAGTGGAGCAGAAGCAAAAATCATCACAGTATTTGCTACTGTTGTAGTTTTTATAGCATTAATAAAAAAGATATTTGATACCCCAAATAAAAATCCACATAATAGTACAGGTTTAAACCCTTCTTTATAAACAAATACTATTTTTTCTTTTTTTTGTACTAATAAAATAGTATTGATACTTATAAACATAAAAATACCAACATAAAAAGAAAAGGTTAATGCACTAATTGATGTAAGTTTGATTAGTAATGATTCTAAACTCATAAGTAATACACCAAGTGATGTAATGAGTATAGCTTTAAGATGTAGTGACATATTTTCTCCTTTTTTTAAATATATGTAAAATATATCTTAAATATATTTAAAATACAATTTAGATTAACTATACTATAATATATAAAATATATCTTGGGTGGCAGATTATGAAAAATAAACTAAAAAGAGATAAGAATAAAACAATGACTGAACAGGTTTATGAAAAACTTGAAGATTTAATTGTTTTTTGTGAAATAGAACCAGGGACAGTTTTAACAGAAGCAGAAATCTCTGAAATGGTTGGAGCAGGAAGAACTCCTGTAAGAGAAGCTTTACGAATGTTGGCAAATGAATCTTTGGTTAATGTTTCAAGAATTGGAGTATTGATTCCTGAAATGAGTGGTTCAACACAGCTTCAACTTTTAGAAGTTAGACGTGCAATCTTACAGTTGTGTGTTGATAAAGCAATTGATAGATTAACTGAATTAGATAAAAAAGCATTACAAGAGCTTTTAGATATTGTGGATGATCAAGATGATGTTGAGTTTTTATATTGGTTAAAACAAAGACATAAAGTACTTGCTAAATGTTCTAAGAATCAGTTTATATATGAGGAACTTAGAAATGTTCAAGGTTTATCTCATAGGTTTTGGTATTTTTATGCAAAAAAAGAAGACCATTTAGATGGACAAAGGTTACATAAGGCAATTTTAGAAGCAGTATTAAATGAAAATAAAGAAGTTGCAAAAAAAGCTGTTGATGATCTACTAGACTATCTTGAAGAGTTTACTCGAATTCACTCTATATAATAAATAATTAAGCTGGGTCCCTAATATTTTTTATTAGGGATTTTATTAAATCAATATTC
The DNA here is from genome assembly GCF_004116715.1 of Arcobacter sp. CECT 8989. Taxonomy (NCBI): domain Bacteria; kingdom Pseudomonadati; phylum Campylobacterota; class Epsilonproteobacteria; order Campylobacterales; family Arcobacteraceae; genus Arcobacter; species Arcobacter sp. CECT 8989. The sequence continues at coordinate 41,900 of NZ_PDKE01000017.1, forward strand.
TCATACCTTTATAACTACTTTAATTATAGAATAAAAAAACTACATATACTTAAAATATACTTAAAATATATCTTAAGTATATTTTAAGTTAAGAGGGCGTATACTTTCAATATATAAACTATAAAGGAAGAGATATGTTTAGAAATAAAATTTTAAGTACAGCGTGTGCGTTATTATTAGGTGCAGTAAGTTTAAGTGCAGAGACATGGAAGTTTGCAAGTGAAGAATCAAAAAAAGATGTTCAAGATATCTATGCTCAAGAGTTTGCTAAAGTAGTTAAAAAAGAATCTAATGGAAAAATTAAAGTTAGAATCTATTACTATGGGCAACTTGGTGGTGAAAATGATATTGTTGAACTAACTTCAAACGGTTCAATTCAATTTGTATCAGTTGGAACTGGACATTTAGGTTCTTATGTACCTGAAGTTCAAGCAATCTCAATCCCTTATGTATTAACAAATAATGAAAATGCAGCTTATGAAGTTTTAACTACAAGTAAAACTATTTATGAAGATTTAGCGCCTAAATTTGAAAAAGCAAATTTAAAACTACTTTCTATGATAAGTGAAGGTGAAATGGCATGGGGTGCAAATAAACCTATTAGAACTCCAGAAGATTTTGCAGGTCAAAAAATAAGAACATTTACTTCAACAATTCCTGTTGAAACATACAAAACTTTTGGAGCTGTTCCAACACCTTTATCATGGGGAGAGGTTTATTCTTCTTTACAATTAGGAACAATTGATGGAATGGTAAATCCTATGTATTTCATCTATAATGCAAAATGGCACATGGTTCAAAAATATATTATGTTCCCAGGACAACAGCCTTATATAGGAACAATTTCGACAAACGCAAAATGGTATGCAAAACAAACACCTGAAAAACAAGCGATTATTCAAAAAGCAATTAAAGCAGCTAATAAAGCAGCCTTTGAATATCAAAAAAGAATTAACAAAGAAAACACTCAAAAAATGTTAAAAGAAAATCCTGAGTTAAAACTTATAACTTTAACGCAAGAAGAAAGAGCAAGATTTAAAGAGTTAAGTAAATCTCTTCATGGGACTTTCTTAGATGTTGTCGCTAAAGCATATCCAAATGGAAAAAAAGAACAAGCAAAAAAAGAAGCTAAAGAGATTCTAAGTGATTTAATCCAAGAAGTAAAAGAAGCTGAAAAAAGACATTAGTATAAGCCCCTTTGGGGCTATAAAAGGTTAAATATGGAAATTAGAATCTTAGAAAAAGAGTTAGATAATCAAATTTCATATAATGGAAAAGTAGGTTTAATTCTTTTAGCAACAGATCAAATAACTTTATATGAGTTTGAAGCAATTTTTAAAGATACAGGAATACTTTATTTTCCATCTAGAGTTATGTTAGATTCAGTTGAATTAAGTCCAGAAGTTTTAATGCAAGTTAAAAATCAATTATCAAGCGCTACAAACTCTATCGTTCCTGGTATGAAACTTGATGTGGTTGCTTTTTCATGTACATCTGCGTCTATGACAATAGGTGAAGATGAGGTTTCTAAAATCATTAAAAATAGCGATTTAAATAGACAAATAGATGAAGTTACAAATCCTTATAGTGCTATTAAAAGTATTTGTAAATTTTTAGATATAGATGAGTTAGGAGTTATTACTCCTTATAGTTTAGAAGTTACACAAGGAATTGTTGATGGGATGTTACCTGATATTAAAGCTGTAGATGTGGCTACGTTTAATAATCCAAATGATAACTTAGTTCCTATTATAACTCCTGCTTCTGTAAAAAATGCAGTAATTGATATGGCTAAAAATGAAGATGTAAAAACTATATTTGTTTCTTGTACAAATATTAATATTTGCAGATATATAGATGAGTTAGAAAAGATTACTGGAAAAACAATTTTAACAAGTAACCAAGTTATGGCTTGGGATATTCTAAGGTTAGCAAAGTATAAAAAGCCTATTTATGGCTTTGGTTCAATCTTAGAGAAAGAAAGATAAGATGAAAAATATTTTAGCAAAAGTAAATTCTCTTACAGCAAAAATAGAAAAAGTTATTTTAGCTTTATCTATTATGCTTATGATGATAAATACAACAGCAAATGCTTTAGGAAGATATATCTTTAATCAAAGTATATATTTTTCTGAGGAATTAAATCAATTTTTAATGGTGTCAGTAACATTTATTGGTCTAGCTTATGCTGTAAGAAATGGAAGAAATATAAGAATGACAGCAATATATGATTCTTTAAGTCATAAGAAAAAGAAAGCTCTTATGATAATAATTGCTATTTGTACGTCTTTTTTAATGTTTTTATTAGCTTATGAAGCTTTACAGTATGTATTACAACTAAAGGGCATGAATAGGCAAAGTCCTGCACTCCAAATTGAAATGTATTTAGTTTATATGATAGTTCCAATAGGCTTTTTTATGGCTGGGTTACAATTTTTTATCAGATTTGTTCAAAACTTATTATATGAAGAAATATATCTTTCTTATGATGTAATTGAGCAAAAAGATACAGACTTAAAGGATCAAGCATGTTAGAATTTTTTCAAAATGTAATAAATGGTGAGCTTGATGTATATGTAATTACATTTACGCTTTTAAGTGTAATGGTAATTTTATTGTTTTTAAGTTTTCCAATGGTTGTGCCTTTAACAATAGCTACAATGATAGGTTTTTTACATTTTTCTGATTTACCTTTACAAAATATCATACAGCAGATGATTACAGGGATTACACCAAATGCTTTAATCGCAATTCCTATGTTTATTTTTGCAGCTGATATTATGACAAGAGGTCACACAGCAAATAGATTATTGGACTTAATTGAGGTTTTTATAGGACACTATAGAGGTGGTTTACCAATAACAACTTGTTTAGCTTGTACTTTATTTGGTTCTGTTTCAGGTTCAACTCAAGCTACAGTTGTTTCAGTAGGTACTATTATGAGACCAAAACTTTTAAAAGCAGGGTATAAAGATAGTTTTATTTTAGGACTTATTATAAATGCAAGTGACATTGCTTGGTTAATACCACCTAGTATCGGATTAATCTTATTTGGAGTTTTAGCAAATGCAAATATTGCTGAGTTATTTATTGCAGGAATTGGTCCTGGAATTGTATTAGCAGGTTTATTCTCTGTTTATTGTTATATATATTCAATAGTTCACCAAGATAGTATTGCTCTTGCTCCTAAAGTTGATTGGAAAGGAAGATTTAAAGCAGTAAAAAAAGCTATTTTACCTTTAGGTTTCCCTGTATTAATAGTAGGTGGAATTTATAGTGGAGCTTTTACTCCAACAGAAGCAGCAGCATTTTCTGTTTTATATGCAATTATTTTAGAAGTGATTATTTATAAAAAACTTGGAATAAATGATTTAATTGATTCATCATTAAGTACAGGTCTTATTACAGCAGTTGTATTTATTTTAGTTGGTGCAGGACAGGCTTTTTCTTGGTATATCTCTTTTGAAATGATACCTCAAGAGTTACTGGGAGCTCTTGATTTAGAAAATGCAAGTCCTGAGTTTATTTTGTTTGTAATTTCTCTTGCTTTTGTAATTGGATGTATGTTTGTTGATTCAATAGTTGTATTACTTGTTTTAACACCTGTATTTATGCCTATTATTGATAGTTCAGGAATTGACCCAGTTTTAGTAGGAGTTGTAATTACTTTACAAATGGCAATTGGTTCTGCTACACCACCATTTGGATGTGATATTTTTACTGCAATAGCAGTGTTTAAAAAATCATATATGCAAGTAATTAGTGGAATTTTACCATTTTTCTTAATCTTAGTATTAATGTCAGCGATTTTGATTTTCTTCCCTGACACAGCGCTATTTTTAAGAGATTTAGCATTTGATAAATAAAAAATTAAATTTAATAAAAAAGGAAAACAATTATGATAAACAATTTTAAAAAATATTTAGAGCAAACGGAACTTTTTGATAATACAAAAAATTTAAGAGTTGAGGAGTATAAACATCAAGATATTTTAAGCCTTGAAGGTTTTGAAAAAGCTTCAAAAGAGATTACTTCTTGGGATGGTTTTGAGCAAACACCTCTTGTTAGTTTAGATGATTTAGCAAAACAAACAGGAGTTTCAAAATTATATTATAAAAATGAACACTATAGATTTTCACTAAAAAGCTTTAAAGCTCTAGGTGGAGCTTACGCTGTTGCTAATCTTTTAATAAATAAATTAAAAGAGCAAGGAATTGAAGCAAATTCAAAAGATTTATTAAGTGGTAAATACAAAGATATTACTAGTAAGATAACTGTTTCTTGTGCAACTGATGGAAACCATGGTAAATCAGTAGCTTGGGGTGCTTCTATTTTTGGTTGTAATTGTGAGATTTTTATTCATAGTCATGTAAGTGTTACAAGAGAAAAAGAGATTGCTAAATATGGTGCAATTATGCATAGAATTGAGGGTAATTATGATGATTCAGTTCATGAAGCTTCAAGAGTAGCAAATGAAAAAGGATTTTTTACAGTTTCTGATACATCTTATGAAGGATATACAGAAGTTCCAAAAGATGTAATGCAAGGTTACACAATAATGGTAGATGAGGCTTTAAGACAAATGGGTGAGAAACCAACCCACGTATTTTTACAAGGTGGTGTTGGTGGAATGGCAGCAGCAGTTGTGTCATTTATTCACGAAACTTATGGAGAAAACTCACCAATCTTTGTAATGATAGAACCAACAAATGCAGATTGTTTACTACAAAGTGCAAGAAATGGTGAACCAACTGTAGTTCATGGAGATTTAGACACGGTTATGGCAGGTCTTTCTTGTGGAGAAGTATCATTATTGGCTTGGAAAATTTTAGAACATACAACAAAAGCATTTTTCTCTATTCCAGATGAACCAATTGCTGAAACTATGAAATATTTAGCGTCTTTACCTAATCCTGTTGTTGCAGGGGAGTCAGCAGTTGCAGGTCTTGCTGGCTTTATGATTACTCAGTTTGATGAAGAGTATAGAAAAATTTTACAATTAGATGAAAACTCTAAAGTTTTATTTTTAGGAACTGAGGGTGATACTGATGAGCAAATTTATACTGAACTTGTAGGTAAAAGTTCACAAGAAGTCTTAAGTAAGGCATAGAGGAAAATAAAATGGAAAAAATATTTGAAGGTATTCCTTTTGAGCAAATAAAACAAAGAGCCCAATTTTATAAAGAAGATATTTATAGATTCACAAGAGATTTAGTTAGATGTCCAGGTGGTTCAGGAGATGAATCTTTGGCTGCAAAATGTACTATTGATGAAATGAAAAAGCTTGGCTTTAATAAAATAGATATAGACCCAATGGGAAATATTTTAGCTTATATTGGAACGGGAAAACATTTAATAGCAATGGATGGACACTTAGATGTAGTTGGAGCTGGAAACCTTGAGAACTGGGATTATGACCCATATGAAGGTTTTGAAGATGAAAACAGAATCATAGGTCGTGGTACAACTGATATGAAAGGAGCGATTGCTTCTATTGTATATGCAGCGAAGATTATCACTGATTTAGATATTAAAGATGATTTTACTTTACTTGTTTCTGCTTCGGTTGCAGAAGAGGATTGTGATGGATTATCTTGGAAATATATGATTGAAGAGCAAAATATCAGACCTGAGTTTGTACTTCTTGCAGAGCCAAGTGATGGAAAAATCTGTAGAGCTCAAAAAGGAAGAATGGAGATTTCTGTTACAACTTATGGAACATCTGCACATGGTTCAATTCCTCACAAAGGTGATAATGCCATCTATAAAATGTCAGGAATTTTGCAAGAGTTAAGAGCTTTAAATGAGAACTTACTTGTAGATGATTTACTTGGAAAAGGGTGTTTAACAGTATCTGAGATTAGCTCAACTTCACCATCAAGATGTGCAGTTTCTGATTCGTGTACTATTTCTATTGACAGACGTCTAACTTGGGGTGAAAAACCTGAAGATGCACTTCAAGAAATTAGAAACTTACCGGCAGTTAAAATGGCAGATGCTGAGGTTTCTATTTATAACTATGATGAACCATCATATACAGGTTTAGAGTATGGACAAGAGTGTTCATTTAAACCTTGGAAAATGGAAGAAACACACGATGTTACACAAAGTGTAGCAAAGGCTTATAAAAACTTATTTGGTAAAGAAGCAGTAATTGATATTTGGCCATTTTCAACAAATGGTGTATCTATTATGGGTGAGCACAATATTCCAGTTATTGGATATGGTCCAGGTGAATTAAAATTTGCTCATGCTCCAAATGAAGAAGTAAAAAAAGCAGATTTAATTTTATGTGCTGCTTTATATGCAGCAATTCCATCTGTTTATGTGAGAATGCTAAAAGGTAAATAATATGTTAGAAGTACCAAAAAGAGGCTTTGAAAAAGCGGAATATGAAAGAAGACTAGGAAAGATTCAAAAATTAATGTTTGATGAACAAATGGATGCAATTCTTTTAACAACACAAGTAGATATAGAGTATTACACAGGCTTTAAAACTCAGTTTTTTGAAAGTCCTACAAGACCATGGTTTGTGTTAATCCCACTTGATGAAAAACCAAAAGCAATTATTCCTGTAATTGGTGAGAGTGGTATGAGAGATACATGGGTTGAAGATATTCAAACATGGACATCTCCAAATCCTGAAGATGAAGGTATATCTTTATTGACACTAAATATTAAAGCTTTGATGAAGAGATTTAAAACATTAGGAATTCCACAGGGGCATGAGAGTAATCTTAGAATGCCACTTGGGGATTATAATAAACTAATCTCAAATCTTGATGGTATAAATATCAAAGATGCAACAAAAATTTTAAGATATGTAAGATATGTAAAATCTCCTGCAGAAATTGAAAAAATTAAATATATTTGTGATGTAGCTTCTCAAGGATTTGAGGATTTACCAAGCTTACTAAAAGTAGGTGAAAGTGAAAGAGCTAATTGTCAGAGATTTAAAAATCACCTTTTATCTTTAGGTGTTGATGATTTCCCTTATTTGATCTCTGGTTCTGGTCAGGGAGGATATGGTTCTATTATTATGGGTCCAAGTGAGAGGATTTTAGAAAATGGAGATATTTTTATCATTGATACAGGTTGTGTTTTTGATAGTTACTTCTGTGATTTTGACAGAAATTACGCTTTTGGTTACGCAAGTGATGAAGCAAAAAAAGCTTACGAAGTAGTATTTAAAGCTACTGATGCAGGTTTTGATGCTTGTAAAGTAGGAAATACAACATCAGACGTATTTAATGCTATGAATAAAGTTATGCAAGAAGGCGGTGCATTAAGTAACTCTGTTGGAAGATTAGGTCATGGTTTAGGTATGCAACTAACTGAATGGCCATCAAACACAATAAATGATAATACTAAATTAGAAGAAGGGGTTGTAATAACACTAGAACCTGGAATGGAATATTTAGAAGGAAAAGAGATGGTGCATGAAGAGAATGTACTTATCACAAATAATGGTCCAGTTTGGCTATCAAGACGTGCTAGTCCAGAACTACCTATAATTGTGTAAAACAAGTGAAATTCACTTGTTTTACACAAGCATAGAAGTGAGATTAAACTCAATTTTTTTGCTTCAAATAGAAACACTCTTATTCTTTTCTATCAATATTGATTATGCTGAATCTAATAACCTTAGACTACTATCACTAATTATTTTAAATAAAAATTATAAATTTAAAAAAAAGAACTAGTTTTTAGGACACAAAATTTTGGATAATCTTTTCCCAAAAAGACTTGAAATTTGGAACATGCTCCAAAAGTACAGGTTGTTGAACTTGTCTTTATAACTCATCTTTGTAGCAATTTTCTGTCCACATTAATCCTCTTAATATATTTAACATTTGCAGGTTAATTACGATATCACCTTAATATACATACATTATGTATTATTATCATCTAAATATCCACATTAAACATACATTAAAAGCATATCATATACTTAAAATTTATTTAAGAAACATCTCAATCTCTAATGTTTTTTTATAGTAACATCTACAAAAATACCTTATTTAAGGTGTTTGTAGATGTTTTGATATACAACACTTTTTGTACATGTTATTTGTTCATTTTTAGGTTCTTTGATCTATAATATATATTCAATAAATAGTTAGGCACTAAAACCAAAAAATGGAGAATATTCAAATGAAGAAATATAAGGCATTTACAATAAATGATGATGGAACAAGAAATAAAATAGATGCAAATTCTATTGTTATAGAATTAACAGAAAATAAAATTATAGAGTTAGACTTGAATCCACAATCAAATCATTTTGGTAGTTTACCTATAATAACCCTTGCCGATGAAGAACAAAATACATTCCCTGTGTTTAATGTAAAGCCAGCTGCAAGTAATGTTTTGCATATTTATGTTGAACATATCGAACTGAAAAAAAATGAAAAAGAATAAATTATTATTATTTAGCGTTAATCTTTTTACCATAGGGATAATCTTTCTTTATCTTGAAACTAATTTTTATCAATTTGTTGATCACAATAATTTTTTGCAAGAAAGTTGGTTTATGCCACTTGGCCTTTTTAGCTTAATCTTTGGAGCTCTTGGATTATTGTTAGTGTTTGTAAAAACAATTTGGTTGAAAATTAAAAATAATTAGTACAAAGAAAAGCCTAACACAGCCCTCAAGAGGAACGGCAAGAGGCTATGCTGTTTGCCAAACTCAAAATTGAATCAAAACTTATAAATGCTAAATCAGTTTCGGGATAAATCACTTGCCACCCCCCCCCTTAGCTAAACGTTAGATCATAAATAGTTAAAATACTCTTATAACCTCTTCTTTTTAGCTACATCTTGAATCGCTCTATAGATTGTATTACGAGCTACATGAAAAATCTTTGATAAGAATGCAACAGATTTTCCTTTTTCATGCTGTTTGAATATGATATTCTTTTCTTTAGTACTAAGAATAGCTTTTCTACCAAATTGAACACCTTTTTTCTTTGCAGCTTCAATTCCTTCTTTGACACGTTCATTTATTAAATCACGTTCAAATTCTGCAATAGCATCTAACATAGTAAATAATAGTCTACCTGCTGGAGATGTAGTATCAATATTTTGATGTAATACTCTAAGATTTACATCTTTGCTCTCTAAAAACTTTGCAATATTATGAAGGTCTATTACAGACCTTGCTAATCTGTCAAGTTTTGTAATATAAAGTACATCACCTTCTCTTACAAAATCCATCATAATATTAAACTGTTCACGATATGCTTCATTCTTTCCTGATCTTTTTTCTGAGAAGATCTTTTCACAGCCTGAACTCTTGAGTTGATCAATTTGATTCTCAAGATTTTGACTAGAAGTTGAAACTCTTGCATATCCTACATTCATAATAAATCCTTTGTGTTGAATTTACTATTTATCTCATATATTTGAAGGATTGTAAAGTAATGTAGTTTTCCCTAAAAGAACAGATAAAGAGTATAAAAAAATCATTTTAATTGAGTTACTAGCAATAGTATATACAGATAATATAATGCATCCAGCAAAAAACAAATTATTGATACTATTGTAGATACATGGAGCATCAATTCAAGCTTAGTAGTTGTATATGGTGAGTGGTCTAGAAGTTTACTGTCTCTTTATATTCAAGGTAAGGCTTTACTTGATTTGAATTAGTTTAAATTTTAAATAGAAATAAAATAATTATAAAATGAGAAAAACTAAAAAATAAATTATTTCTATCTTTTAAATTAAATAATGTTAAAATTAAACAATTATAAAAATTAGATTAATTTCTAAAAAAAAGAGAAATCAATGAAAATTAATTTTACTAATAATCAAGAAATATATTTATTTAGTAATAAAAATATAGAAAGTAAAGAAATAAATACTGTAGAAAAAAGTACATTAAAAAATCACACTAACGGTAGCTCTAATAATTTGCTTATTATTCCGACTAATAGTATTGAAAATGTTTCAACAGAAAATTTTTTTAAATTAAAAAATGAAATTGATGAAACAGAAGAAAATATAAAAAATGATAAGAAAAGAGTAAAAAAAAGTGAATCTTCTGATGAATTAGGATCTCTTGAAATGTTATATAAAAAACTACAAGAACTACAAAAACAAATAGCTCAGTTTATGTCAAAAATGGCAGAGGCAAGTGAAGAAGAAATAAAAGTACTTATGGAAAAAGTTTCAGGATTAAATGCACAAGTAAGTACTATTAATGAACAAATTCAAAAAGTTTTAGAAAAATCTAGATCTAAATAAAAATTTTTATAGTAGACGTTTGTTTTTTAATCATATACATAAAGAACAATTTTTTTGTTTAAATTAATATTATTTATTATGAACAAACTTTTTTATATATTAATTCTATTTATGTTTTTTTTGAAATTTTATATTATTTAATATTTTTACAGCAATAATTGTTAAAAAAGTTCCTAAAATAATTGAAGGAGTAATTACTTCATTTAAAAATATTCCACTTAGAGTTATTGCTGCAAAAGGAACTAAAAATATAAATGAACTTACTTCACTTGCACCTAATTTTTCAATCCCTAAGAAATAAATGGTATTTGAGAAAGTTGATGCACCTATCGATAAAACTAACATATTAATCCAAAATATTGAATCTAAAGATGAATAGTCTATACTTACCAAATCTACAAAGAAAAATATATTTAGAATACAAATTACCATATACAGATAAAATGTAAATACAATTGGCGAAATATTAGATGCCTTAGAGCTTAATATTGTTACTATAGCCCAAAGAAGTGCTGCTAAAATAAAGTAAAGATTTTGTATTACTAATACTTCTTCAAGATTAAAAGACCAAATATCTAACATGGTCATAACACCTATTGCTCCTAAGGATAAAGCAATCAGATCTTTTTTTGTAATTTTCTTTGTTCCTAAAATAGCTAACATTAAAAAAGTAATTATGGGAATTAGACTTGTTACAAAAGCTCCTCCAAGACTTGCAGTACCATATTTTGTTCCTAAATAAAAATACTTCATATATCCTATTAATGTAATAGATGTAAGGAAAACCCATATAAAACTTTTAAAATCTATTCTGAATGATTTTTTGAGAAATATTATAATTGGAACCATTGTTATTGCAGTTATGAAAAACCTAAAAAACATGGTTTCAAACTCGTTAAGATAATTACTTAATACCTTTATATTTACCCAAGAAGCTCCCCATCCTATCATTGCTAAAAAAAGTAAAAAATAAAATAAGTTTTTGTTTGTTGTAGTCATAAAGCCTCTTTTTAATTAATAAAAGAAGTTTATCTAATGTTAGTAATTATTGTATAGAATAAAGTTGCGGTTTTTGTTTATCCATGTAGGAGAAAAATCAAAGATTCGTTTGAAGTTTCTATTAAAGTGAGATTGGTCATTAAATCCAGACTCAATTGATGCCTCAATTATACTATAACCTTTCTCAATTAGCTTTCTTGCATTTTCAACTTTTTTATTTATTATATATTGATGAGGAGTTAATCCAATTTCTTCTTTAAATATCCGTATAAAATGATATTTACTCAATCCTATATTAGTTGATAGTTCATCTAAACTTGGGGAGTTGTATAAAGTATCGTTTATCAATTCTATACTTTTAGAAATAACTATATTATTGTTGAAGTGACTATCTAACTGTTTTCCAACTACTGTATAATTTTTAATTAAATAAGACAAGGCATCGATACAGTATGTTTCTAATTCAA
>NZ_PDKE01000018.1:0-48706 GCF_004116715.1 Arcobacter sp. CECT 8989
CTTTTGCTGCTAGATTATTCATTGATGCTGTCATTGTTGCTGAGTTATTCTCTAGTGTTTGTCCATTATGTAAATTCGCTTTTGCGTTATTACCTAAGGCTTCTCCTAGTTTGTTGATACTTTGCATCAATTCTCTCATCTCATCAGTGTACTGTTCATACACTTTTACACTATCACTATAGTCATCCTTTGTATAACTTGATAAAACCCTTAATATCCTTGTAGTAGCGTCATCTAAACTATCAAGCATTTTATTAAGAGTATTTTTTAGTGTTACAACTGTTGGATTAGAACTTTCTGAATTAATTCTACACTTGAACATACCTTGTTCAACTTTATCTGTAGTAAGAACTATCTCTCCAATAACTCTCATATCTTCTTTTGTTCTTTTATCAACCTCTTTTATCTTTTTATTCCATCTTTTAAGCATTTCATCAACTTTTTTATTTCCTGTTGACTCAATATAATCAAATTCACTTTTGTTGTAAGAAATAAAATCAATAAATTGCATAAAATATTTATCTATGTTTTCTAAATCTCTATTTGAAATAGCGCTGAACACCTCTATCCTTTTTTATTTTTCCAATAATACTAAAAAAGAAGAACTATTGGTATATTATTTTTGTTATCTAATATCAATTCTAATTAATAGTTTTATAAACCTTGGTTAAAAAAATTTTACTTTTTAGAATTTATACTTAAGTTTATTTTGAAACTAGCTCCTTTGTAATATTTATTTTCATATTTAAACTTTTTATTTGAAACTGATATATTACCTTTTAATAATTTGGTAACTATTTCTTGAGACATATAAAGACCTATTCCTGTTCCTTGACTTTTATATTTTGTAGTGAAATATGGTTCAAAAACTCTTGTAATAATTTCTTCATCAATTCCATTTGCACTATCAAGAATCTCTATAGTAACACTCTCACTATCAACTTTTGAATTTATAATTATTAGTTTATTATCAATAGTATTTTCAAGTAAGGCATCCCTTGAGTTGTTTAAAATATTTATTAATACTTGAATCAGTTCATTTTCCAATGTAAATAATCTAATTTCTTCAATATTTTTTACGATAGTTATGCTTTTAGCTTTAAACTGAGCTTCAAGTAAAGCTAAAGATTTCTCAATAGCCTCTTCTAAACTAATCTCTTTAAAGCTACTATTTTTAGGATTAAAGAAGTTTCTAAAATCCTCAATTGTCTGAGATAAATATTGTGCTGACTTATTAATATTATCCATTGCATGAGTTAGGTCTTCATCCTTTAAGATATCCATATCTTTTTGTAGTTTTATTCCTGTTGCCGCTGTTGAGATACTAGACAAAGGTTGTCTCCATTGGTGAGCAATATTATTTAACATCTCACCCATAGCAGCCATTTTAGATTGTTGATAAAGAATTTTTTCTTGTTGTTCTTTTTCTAACTCAAGTTTTTTTCTAGCCGTAATATCTTGAATTGTTCCTATAAGAATATTGTTATGCTTATCTATTTCACCTTTACAATCAATCAATACAGATTTACTATTATCATTTTTTCTAATTTTATAAATACAACTATGTTCTTTATTGTTTAAGATTGAATTATTAATTGATTTTACAAAATAGTCTGTGTACTCTTTGTCCATTAAATCTTTCATAAAATCAAGATTCACTTTTTTATTTTTATCAACTCCAAATATTCTGTAAACCTCATCAGACCAATAAACTTCTTTTGTATTAAGGTCAAATTTCCAATCACCTAACTTTGCAACCTTTTGAGCTCTCATTAAATTCTCATTTTTATTTTTTAATGCAGTTTTATAAGATAAAAATTTTCTCTCTAAGTATTTAGACATAAAATAAGACAATACAAGTACTACAAGTAAAAATGCTGTACTTAAAATTACTAAATTTTTTAAATATTTATCATACTTTTTTTCTAAAATCTTTTGCCTTTTTTCAATAATTGAGTTTGCATCTTCCATATTAAAACCCGAACCAATAACCCAATCCCAATTATCAAATTTTTTCATATATGCAATTTTATTTTTAGGGTACTTATCCTCAATTGTTTTATATATCTTGTAATCAAAAAAATCTCCTCTTCTATTTGAATCTACAAAAAGTTTAAATCTTTTAGATAGTTCTCTATTAATATGAATATCATGGATATTCACACCAATCATCTTTTTGTGGATAGTACTAATAATCTTTCCATTATTATCAATAGCAAAAATATATCCATCATTTTTATACTTTAAATTTTGAACTATTTCTAATGCTTCTTTTTTCACTTCTTTTGTAAAGTCATTCATATACTCACCAGTACCAATAAACCAATCATAGGGTCCAAATCTTTTAAAGAAGCCTATTTTTAAAAAGTCTTCTTCTCCTTCATTTGGTTTATTCCAATACCACTCATAAAAAACCTCATCTTTTTCTTTTAGAAGCTTATTCATCTCTTGAAGAAGAAAAGTTCCTTTTGCATCAACATAATGCCATAGGCTTTTGCCTTCTAATTTAGGAAATGCCGAGTTTAAAACATTTATACCATTCATTTTATAAATGAAAAAATAACCTCTACCGTTTAAAAAACGTATCTCACGGAGTGCTTCTTTTATTAATTTAATAATCTCTTCTTTTGATTTTATATCTTTATTATTTTCATATATAGCCATAGCAATATTATGTGCATTTGTTACATGACTTTTAAGTGTTAACTTTAAGGTTTTAGTTTTTGATTTATCTTTTTTCTCTATGAAATCATATGCTTTGTTTGTAATAAACTCTACTCTTTCTCTCTCTTGTTCTACAAAGTCTTTTTGTATCTGCTCTTTTTCAGATTTTATATTTTGATCATGTTCTATTTTTATAAGATACCCAATAAAAATAGCAATTGAAAAAATAAAAATAATAGGTGAATATTTTATTATATTTAAAATTCTATTTTCATTTTTATCAATCATAATATTACTTTGTTATTTTTCTTCTTTTATCCACTTTTTATATAAAGCCTCATGCTCATCAATCTCTTCTTTTGAAGCTTTCCTTCTACAAGACATATAGCCCTTTGTGCCATCATAGCTCTCAAAAGGATATACTGTTGCAAAAACCCAATAATATCCTCCACTTTTTGTAGCATTTTTTACATAACCAGACCAAGTTTCACCTTTTTGAACTGTATCCCAAAGAGTTTTAAATGCAGCCTTTGGCATATCTTTGTGCCTTACAATATTATGTGGCTGACCTATTAACTCTTCAAAACGGTACTCAGCTATTTCGCAAAATGCATCATTTGCAAATCTAATTATTCCTTTTTCATCAGTTTCACTAACTAAAAAGGTATATTCACCTAAAATCTTCTCTTCAGACATATCTAGCCTTTAGTTAAACTGTTTCTGTTTTGCTTCATCAACTAAATCATTTGCCATAGATAAAGTATTATTTGCTACTTGTGCAACATTATTTGCTTCACTTGCATTTTCTTGAGTTACTCTATCTAACATTGAAACAGTATCATTGATTTGTTCTATTCCAGTCATTTGCTCTTTAGAAGCACTTGAAACATCTGAGATAATTTCTAAGGTTTCAGAAATATGGGCATTTAATTCTTCATATCCTTTTATCATACTATCCGATATCTCTTTACCTTCAACTGTCTTGTTTCTTGCATTTTCCACTAAATTTTTAATTTCTTTTGCTGCTTCAGCAGATCTATTTGCTAAATTTCTTACTTCTTGAGCAACTACAGCAAAGCCTTTACCCGCTTCTCCTGCTGTTGCTGCCTCTACTGCAGCATTTAAAGATAAAATATTTGTTTGGAAAGCAATTTGATCAATAACAGTAATCGCTTCATTAATAGAAGCAACCTCATCATTAATCTCATCCATTGATTTTGCAGTTTTAGAAGCAAGATTTTGTCCACTCTCAACTGATTTTTGAACTGTTCCACCTAAATTTGCCATTTGTACTGCATTGTTAGCATTGTTTCTTGTAATAGATGTAATCTCTTCTAGTGCCGCAGCTGTCTCTTCCAAAGAAGCTGCTTGTTCATTTGCTTTATGCGCAACATTTTTCACTGAGTTATTCATACTAATAGAATTTTTCTCTAACCGTTGCCCATTTTCAAGGTTTTTCTTTGCATTAATTGATAGACTTTCACCTAAAATATTAATTGATTGCATAACCTTTAGCATATCTTCACTAAGTTTAGGAGAGATATCTATTTTTTCTCTATAATCATCATTTGCATACTTCTCTAAAGAGCTTTTTAATTGATTCATATTCCCTTCAGTTGTATCAAGCATCGTATTAATAGTATCTCTTAAAGCTTTAATCATAAAATTTTTTGACTCACTATGAATTCTACATTTGTAAGTCCCTCTTGAAATTTTGTCCATTGTTAAAACTACTTCACCTAGAACTTTCATATCCTCTTTTCTAATCACATCAATTTTATCAACATATGAATTCATCTCAGTAAGAATAAGACCTATCTCATCATTTTTCATATATTGAGCTTTTTGGATTCTATTTGTTCTCATAAAAACAAAATCCATGATATCATCCATATATCTTTTGAACCTTTCAATTCCACCTGTAATTCTTTTCATTGCAGCAAAGTTTAAATATCCAACAATAATTGCGAAAAATAAGTTAACAATTAAGATTGCTACTAAGTCATTTGATGTAATAATTGCTGTTGTAGTAATGACAGCAAAGCCTATTTGTGCTAAAAGCATATTAATTAAAAGTTTTGCTTTTGAAGAAAGATTCTTATACATTATAGTCCCCATAATATTTTATAAAGATTATTATATCATATTTTGATTACTTTTGAGACATTTCTGAGACATCTATAAATGTTATATTAAGTTAAAAAACTACTTTGTTTATTGTTACTATGTTACTAAATCTAAAAGTATTGTAATAAGGCTATTTTAAATAATTATTTTTTTGAGATTTCATTAAAATAAGGAAGTGATTTTTTTTTGAAAATTTTATCAAAATGGCACGCCTGGTAGGAAAATCCTAAAGCGATTTTAAAAACATAAAATGCCTTAAAAAGGCACTTCTTTTCTTCAAAAAAATATATTTTATAGTTATATATAGTTATTTTTGGCGCAAAATTGGAACAATTAAAATATATAGTAACTACCTCAAATAAATAAACTTTAGTATTATCTAACTAGATTTATAATACAATCAAAATAAATTATAATCAAGGATTTATAATAAAAACTCTAATAATTATATTAATATTCACACTATCTTTAAATGCTGTATCTTTTTCAAAATCTAAAAAACTACTACTTA
Source organism: Arcobacter sp. CECT 8989 (assembly GCF_004116715.1). Lineage (NCBI taxonomy): Bacteria > Pseudomonadati > Campylobacterota > Epsilonproteobacteria > Campylobacterales > Arcobacteraceae > Arcobacter > Arcobacter sp. CECT 8989. The sequence goes on from NZ_PDKE01000018.1 coordinate 5,303, forward strand.
AAAAAGTTTATCATGATAATATGGTTACTTTTTATTGTGAAAATCCTTATGAAATAAAAAGAGTAAAGGGAAAAGAGAAAACTCTTATTATTCAAGATGAACAATACTATACTCCAAGAAATAAATATTATAAATCTGGAAAAATTAATACCCGAGCACAAAGAGTTGAATGGGAACATGTAATGCCTGCTCATAACTTTGGAAAACATCTTCCTTGTTGGAGAGATGGAGGAAGAAAAGCTTGTAGAAAAGATAAAACTTTTAAAACAATGGAAGCTGATATGCATAACTTAGTTCCTGCTATTGGTGAAGTTAATGGAGATAGAAGTAATTATAGATATGGTGCTAATAAGCCAAAAGCTAATCAATATGGTAACTGTCAGTTTGAAGTAGATTTTAGATTTAAAAGAGCATATCCAAAAGAAGATATAAGAGGTGATATTGCAAGAACTTACTTTTATATGTCAGATAAATACAATGTAAGACTATCTAAACAAGAAAGAAAGATGATGGAAGCTTGGAATAAGCAAGACCCCGTTTCAAAATGGGAAAGAATCAAGAATAAAAGAATTGAAAAACTTCAAGGAAATAGAAATGAATTTATCTATAAATAAAACAAGCAAAAGGTATTTATAATGAATTTAGATAGTATTCAAAATGAAATTAAGTCTTTTTCCAAAAAAAGGGATTGGGATAAGTTCCATTCTCCTAAAAATCTATCTATGGCTTTATCAGTAGAAGCCTCTGAATTAGTTGAAATATTTCAATGGCTAACTGAAGAACAATCTTATAATCTAGGTGACTCAAAGAAACTACATGCAGAAGAAGAAGTAGCAGACATTGCTATATATCTTTTAAGAATATGTACAAAACTTGATATTGATTTAGAAGATGCTATTTTAAAGAAAATGAAGAAAAATGAAGAAAAATACCCAGTAGAAAAAGTAAAAGGTTCTGCTAAAAAGTATACGGAAATATAAATGTCATTTGAGTATTTAACTAAAGATTTTATATTTGACCATAATGCTTTTGACCAAATAAAAGAAGAAGCTCCAAATTATTATATTTTTCCAACAGTTTATATAATTTATTGTAAAAAGACAAAAAGAGCTTATATTGGTGAGACAACTAATATATTAAATAGATTAAATCAACATCTGAAAAACTCTGATAAGAATCAATTAAAGAATGTAAAGGTTATATTTAGTCCTTTCTTTAATAAATCTTCTGTTCTTGATATTGAATCAAACCTTATTCAAAATATGTTAGCTGATAATCAGTTCAAACTATTAAATGGTAATGATGGTATTTCAAATCATCACTATTATCAAAAAGTAGAATATACAAATACTTTTAAAGACATTTGGAAAAACTTACAGTTTGAGAAATTAGTTAAGCATGACCTATTGGATATTCAAAACTCCGACTTATTTAAATATTCTCCATATAAATCACTTTCAGAAGACCAATATCAAGCTATAAGAGAATACTTATTTACACTTCAAGGTTCATCTGATAAAACAACTACATTTATTCAAGGAAGTGCTGGAACAGGTAAAACGATTCTTGCAGTTTACCTTATAAAACTATTACTAAGTAATATAGATGAAGAAGACTTAGAGGATAACTTTGAAGTAAGTCCACTTATTGAATTGTCACAAGAAGTAAAAAGTAACCTTACTAATGATAAAGATGAACTAAAAATAGCTTTAGTTGTGCCTATGACATCACTTAGAAAAACTCTTCAAAATGTATTTAAAAGTATTCATGGATTATCAAAAAATATGGTTATAGGTCCGAATGAAGTAAAGAAAGACTATTATGATTTACTAATAGTAGACGAAGCCCATAGATTAAAGAGAAGAAAGAATATTACTGGCTATGCAGAGTTTGATAAAACAAATAGACATTTTGGACTAGATGAAAACGGAAATGAACTTGATTGGATATTAATGTCTAGTGATAATCAACTATTCTTTTATGATGAAAAGCAATCTATAAGACCTACAGATGTTGAAAAAGAAAAGTTTCAAGCTATTAAAGACTCAAGTAATACAATATTATTAAAATCACAAATGAGAGTTGAAGGTGGTGAGGGTTATATTGAGTTTGTAGATAGATTACTAAGTAACAATGATGTTCAACCATTTGAATCTATAGGTTATGAATTAAAGTTGTTTACATCAATGCCTCAAATGATTAAAGAACTAGAAGAAAAAGAGAAAAGGCATGGGCTTTGTAGAACAATCTCTGGTTACTCTTGGAAGTGGGTATCAAATAAAAATGATGTTCCTGATGTAACAATAGATGGAGTTGATTTATATTGGAATAGAACAAGTCAAGATTGGATTAACTCAACAAAACAAATGACAGAAATGGGATGCATTCATACAACTCAAGGTTATGACTTAAATTATTCAGGAATCATCTTTGGTAGTGATATTACCTATAATGAAGAAACTCAAAAAATAGAAATTATTAAAGAAAACTACTTTGATAGAAACGGTAAGGTAGGTATCTCAGATGAACAACTACATGGCTATATCATTAACATCTATAAAACTATAATGTATAGAGGAATAAAAGGTACCTATGTTTATTGTTGTGATGAAAAACTTAGGAATTATTTTAAAAGATTCATCATATAAATAATATCTCATACAAAATAATAACCTAAATAAATTTATTGTAATATTATAATAAAATTCAAAGGATATAAAGTGATTTATAAATTAAAAGACTACAAAGCACTTCTTTATAGGTACGGATTTGCATGTATGTTTATAATACTAGGTCTATATGTAAATTTTAAAAATACAAGGACAGGTATTCCTAGACTTGAATCTTTAATGGAAAATATTACTTTAGTATGGTATGTGTTAATGTTATTATCTTTTTTATATATAGTGCTAACAATTCGTAATACAATCAAAGGAATAGTTATAAACGCTGAGCAAAAAACAATTGAATTTCCTACATTATTCACAAGAAAAAATGCTAACTATAGTGAAGTTACCCATGTAAGGTATGAACCAGGGAAAAATGAAATAATTTTAACTGGAAAAAGTTCTCCAATAGTATTTAAAGTATACTCTGATATTGTAGCGCAAAATATACTATCAAAAATCACAGAAGCTAAAGCTAGTTAAATACACCTAAAGTAAAAATATAATTTTGATAAATTTAAAGATATTAGGTATTTAAGAATTACAGTTAAAAATAGTTTTCTAAAAATTAATTTATATTAAATTGACTATTTACAAAAGCACTTATTTCCTTATTTATGGCATTTTTTATTTGCACGTATTTATCTTTGAATTTATTTAACTCATTTTGCTTCATTAAAGGAATTTTATTTATTGCTATATCATTATAAGTAGCTACGATAAAATTATCTAGTTTCCTTAAATTATCTATTATATTAACAGCATTAATCATATTTAGCTTAGTTGTTGAAAATGTTAAATATTCATTAGTCTTTAAAAAATCCTTTTCTATTGATTTGAATACATCTTTATTATCGTACTGCTTTAAATAAGTTTTTTTATTGTTTATCCTTACCGAAATATCATGCCAAGTAGATATAAGACTTTCTACTATTTTATAATACTTATTTAGTTCAATACTTATATCTTCTATATTTTTTAAATTGTATTCTCTTCTTTTTTCTTTTAATATATTTTTTTTGCTTAATTCTTCTTTTTTTATTTCACTTTTATAGCGTTCAACTTCACTCTTTAAGTTATTGTTATTAGTATGTCTTGTTGCTAAAAATGTAATAAAGGCTGGTAATCCAATTGTTATCGCTGTTTTTAAAACTTCTGCTATTGGTTCATTCATTTTAATTCAATTTCATTTGATGGTTGTTCAAGTTCAAGATTATCTTTCATTTTCTTATACTTTTTATTCAATAATTTTGAAGCTATCATATGTCTTATTTCTTTATCTATTATCCCATCAAATCCTAACTTGGAATTTCCAAAAATCATACTATAAATAACAATTGCTGTTGCCATTTCTTTATAATTCAATGCAAGCATAGCCCAAGCTTCACCTGGTGACATAAAACTTGCTCTAGTAGATAATGAGAAGTCATCAAAACAAGCAATATCATCATCATAAGTACTTTCATTAATATTTTCACTTTTAATTATATATTCCATCTCATCAAACATTGAGAAAAGTTGAGAAATATATCTATTATTTAAACTATCTTTCTGATTTATATTTACACTAAAGTGAAAGTTCTTATTATCATAAATATACATAGGATGAACCATATGTAAAACTGAATGAATTTCTTTAATTTGAGCTACAGTCTGGGGCTTCATTAATGTTTTAAATAAAGAAGGAGGAAGCCTATCTTTATCAACTTCATGTTCCCAAATAATGTCTCTTCTTAAAGATAGATTCATAATAATATTGTAATGTTTACCTTTTAAATCTTCTCCTGTAATCCTTAACTCGCTATCATCTAAAGCTATATATTTAGTTGCATAGCCAACTAGTATTTTTTCTTTTCCAACGGTAATAATAATATCATCCTCTTTTATTACATCGATAAAAGTTAAAGCTTGATTTACATAAACTTTTGCAGTTCGTTTTGCAGAAGTTTTATCTTTACCTGTTTGTGAAGCAATTCTTTCTGTTAATTTAATTTCTGCATCCATTGGATTTACTAAAAAATCATCGACTGATTTATAACCTAATGCATCTATATGTCCAATTGCAGCAATTCCATATTCTTTAAAGTTATCATAATATCTTGAATGTTTTTCGCATCTAACCAACCAACACTTTGTTTCTGAATTAAATTTTTTAATATTTAACATTTCTAATAACTTTTTAAACTCATCTGAACTCATGGTTTACCTTATAATATTTATTTTTACTAAATTATATTTTAAGTTCTCTAAATATATTATAATAAATGTATATATTAAAAGAATCTCAGATTAAAATGATTTATGAACTTCTCTTCTCATGGCTGCAAATATCCTTCAAAAACAACCATAAAAAACTATGGAAAAACTTTTTTGATACTAATCTAAAAAAGCATTATATTTTATATAAAAATGAAAATGCATATTTAAAAAAGTTTAATTTAGACAAAGAACAAGTAATAAGAAATAGTATTGAGTCTTTTTATCCTAATTTAGATGATTATTATATTTCTTGTTTGATTGAATATTTTGAACTATTTACAATTAACAATAAAATTAGAATACTAAAAAAAGATGATTTAGAAATACCTATTTATTTAGAAGTTATTGAAGCATTAACTTATATAAGAAAAATAGATTCAATTATAGAAAAATCCCCTAAAAGAGATGGAAATCATCATGGTACTAGACATAGACAAAGCAGTATAAAGAATCTAATAAATACCCAATTAAACATTTTAAGAAATAGATTAGATAATCCTTTCTTTTCTATATCAAATGAAGATGAAATTAGTAAAACAAAGTTTCAAATAAAGTTTATAGAAGCTTCATTAAAAGATAAATATAAAAATCTTCCTGAGTGGTTAAACTTTATAAAAATAAATGTAGGATTTGATAATTCACTATTAGAGTTTACTAATAATGAAATTGAAGCATTTAATCAATTAACTTACTTCTTTAATGGTATAAAAACATCAAATGAAGAACTAATTAAAAGTGTAACTATTATTTTAAAAGAAAAATCAAATATAAAATCTTCTCAAAAAGAGTATCATAAAAAACTAGTAGAAAGTATTTATAACTTGACTTACTTCTTTTTTGAAAAAGATATACAATCATTTGAATTAAAAAATAAAAAAAGAACTTTTAGTTATAAAGAAAAAAATATAACTAGACAAACTCAAATTAAAACATTTCTATATGATACCCCTATATATACTTACAAAAATAAAACCTCAAAAGATGCTTTAGAAGAATTATTTGAAATAGGATTAGATAGTATTTTTGGTATACAAACTATGCTTGAAGAAGACAAAGAAGTTACTAAAGAAATATCTGAATTTAAAGAACTAAAAAACTTTCTTAGATTCTTAAAAAAACTTGGTATTAAAAAGGATGATTTAAAACAATTATCAAAACTTCTTGAAACTCAACAAATTAAATAAGAGCAAAAAAAGCTTTTAGATAAATTCCTAAATAACACTCCTCTAATATAAACTTCTTTCTGTAATTACACAAAAGATAACGCGTTATCCAAACAACACACAAAGGATAAACAATGTTAAAACTAAAAGGAATACTAATTAATACAATTGGTAAAAGCAAGTATAAAAAAGAGGATGGCTTAGAAGTTGAAACAAAAGCAAAGCTTCAAATCTTAGCAGAAGTTGTAAGAGCAAATGGAACAAAGGTAAAAGAGCTTCATACAATCTCTATTCCTGATTCAAAGATTGAGTTATACAAAGGGAAAGAGAACAAAGAGGTTGAAGTTGATGTAGGAATCATATCTTCTAAGTATAGTTTCTATGGTCTTTAATCTATGGGGACACTCTTTATAAAAAATCTTGATAAACGGAGGTTTATTAAATTTTTTTAAAGGTGTCGCAACAAAAAAGTTAGGGGTTATTAGTAATACCCCTTGCTTAAACACAAGGAGAAAAAACATGAGTGAAATAAAAAAACTTTATGGCATTGATACTTTATATTTCTTCTTTGAATCTAATGAAAACTACGATAATTTATTTTTAGATATTTTAGACCAAATAGAAGATATAAAAGGAAAGTTTGAGAAAAGAGAAATTGAGTATGAGAACAATGATATCTCTATTACTATAGAAGATATACATTTAAACTATTTAGGAAAGAAAGAAGGCTTTTATTGGTTTAAAGATTTAAATGAGTTTTTTAGAATTGGATTTAAAGACAAGTATAAAAACAGAGGTTTAAATGATATAAGAGTACAACTACAAGGAAATGGTATTTATACCCTTGGTATTAGTTCTTTAATTACTTTACTAAAAGATATGCTAAAAGGGTATATAAGTGATTATATTCCAGTTACAAGAGCAGATATAAACTGTTTTATACAGTATGATTTATCTTTTATTTCTAAAGATATGTTTAGTACAAGAAAGAGAAAGTATTCAACTATAAACGAAATAGGAGATGCAAACAGTACACAAACTATCTATGTAGGAAAAGAGCCATTTAAACTAAGAATTTACAATAAAGGTTTAGAGCTTAAAAAGTCAAAGAAGTATGAGCTTATGAATGAGTACTTTTTAAATAATGACCTTAGTTTAGATAAACCATTATTTAATATAGAGTTTCAAATGAATAGAACTCATTTAAGAGCCTATGAGATATTAACAGTAGAAGACTTACTACATAATGCAAAGAATCTATTTAATCAAGCTATGGAAGATATAAGACTAATAGATACAACATCTATTACAGATGATACTTTAAAGCATAATAAGTATAAAGCAAAAACTCATAGCTTATGGCAAGAGGTAAAAGATGAGTTTAATATAGTCTCTTTCTTACAATCAAGTATTTGTTTAAAAAGAGTAAAAAGAAAAGTATCTATTTATGATGAAAATAGATTTGAGTTTGAATATATAGCTTTACTAAGAAAAGCATTTATAAATAACTTACTAATAGATAGTGAATACTTATCTAGTTTATTTACAAAAGCAAAAGAATCACAAAATAAAACAACCTCAAATAAAGAACTAAAGAAAAGATATATAGATATAGAAGTTATTAACCCTGATAACTCAAAACAACATTTTAGACAATTAGAAGATAAAACTATAATTGAACCAATTAAAACTATATCTGTATCAACACTAAGTGATTATGATTTACTTAGATACTTAGAAAAGGTTCAACTAAAACAACACGAATCAAAAAGGAATAAAGATATTTATGAAGTTGCATTAAAAGAAGCTCTTAAAAGAGATTTAGTTCCTAATGTTTCGACTAAGGAGGTGCATGATGAACATCTCGTTTGAAAACCTTGAGAAGATAGATACTATTCTTGATAAGTTAAATGCTTTAGAACAAAAAATATCAAGTGAAAAAAGATGGCTAAATGTATCTGAAACAGCACACTATTTAGGATATTCAAAAGACCATATACATAAACTAAAAAATGAACACTTCTTACAAGGAGTTCACTATCATAAGAAAGCAGGAAGAGTACTATTTGACAAAATTGAACTTGACAAATGGGTAACCACTTCTTTATCAAAAGTTGATACAAAAGAGATTATAAATAATGTACTTAAAGGAGTTTTATAATGAACTTCTTAGTAATAATCTTTTACAATAATACTGTAAGAAAAGAGGTGTCTTATTATGGTATTTATGGGAAGGAATCCATAAATGTATAAAATGACTCAACCTAAACTCTACTCAAGGGGAAAAACTCTTTGGGTTAGGTTCTCTTATGATGGTGAAGTTATAAAACGGTCACTAAATTTAGAGAGCACAAAGGCTAATAAAATATTAGCAAACACACAAATTATTCCACAAATGATAATAAAAGTTCATAGTGGAGAGTTCTTTAACATTGAAAAACAAAAAATGCCTACAGTTGATGAGTATATGAAAGTCTCTTTTGAATTGCACAAAGGAAATAGGTCATACTCTACAAGCTACTTATATGATAAAAATTATAATCGTCATGTGAAGCCTGTTTTTGGAGATATGAAATTAGATAAGGTTACTAGTTCAGATATTACAAGATGGCAAAATGAATTAAGAGAAAAGAAAAGACTTAAAAAAGGTTCTATTCTTAGAGTTCGGTCTTGCTTAAATGTAATGTTTGAGGATGCAATTGAAAATGACATTATTCAAATCAATCCTATAAAGAAAGCAAAAAAACTTAGAGAAACTGAAAATCCCTTAGTAAAAAGAGTGAAACTAAAACCTTTTAATCTAATGGAAATTCAATCTATTCTAAATGTTTTAAAAGATTCAGATAAAAATCTTATTGCAACATTTTTTTATACTGGAATGAGAGCAGGAGAAGTCATTGGCTTAAAATGGGAATATGTAGATTTTAATAGAAAGACTATTGCTGTTAGAGAACAAATGGTAAGTGGTGTTCAAAAAGAAATATTAAAAACTACAAAAAGTCAAAGAACAGTTCCTATAATAAATACTCTACTTCCATATTTAAAACATCAATTTGAATTAACTGGTGATTGTGAATATGTATTTTTAACTTCAAGAAGTAAAAAACATTATCATAGTGCAGGAAAAATTAGAGAGCAAATTTGGGTAAAAGCTTTAAAAGAAGCAAAAGTTCCTTATAGAAATTTACATCAAACAAGAGGAACATTTATTTCAACTCTAATTTCAAATGGTGAAGACATAAATTATGTAAGTAAAATTGCAGGACATGAAAATGTTAAAGTTACTTTGGAAAGATATTCTGAATATATTCCATCGAAAAATGATAATTTTGGTGATTGTTTCATAGCCTAATTAGTACAAAATTGGCGCAAAATTGGAACAATCCAAATGTAAAAACGCTACAGATGCCTATTTATGGGGTGTACAGAGAAATGGCACGCCTGGTAGGATTCGAACCCACAACCACCCGGGCCGAAACCGGGAGCTCTATCCAGTTGAGCCACAGACGCGTTAGTTTTGAGAAACGTATTTTACAAATTTTGTCATTAAGACTATCTTATCTTATATCAAAGGTAAGTTTATTTTTACTATAATCCCTATAATTAGCTTTAGAAAGGGCATCTATGAATTATAAAATTACAATTTTTAAACTTTTTATTTTACTATTTTTACCATTTTTAGTTTTTGCACAAGACAATGACATAAAAAAAAGTGTAGATGAACACCTAGATGAACAAATGCTTGTAGCACTAAAAGTAGTTGAAAATATAAATAAAGAAAAATATCTAAGTCAAACTATAAATGAAAGAGAATATGACAAACAAATAAACTATCTGCTAAATAAAATAGCTATAAATCAAAGAGAAGAAAACTTTGTCGCCGTTAAAAGAGATGAGATAAATCTTCAAATCTTACAAGAAAAAAGAGAATATGAAAAAACATTAAAAGAGATAATTCAAGCAAAGAATTCATACAAAGACAAAGACTATTTTAAAAAAATTTTAAAAGATAATATCTCTTTATTAGAAACTAACTCAATTACAAAATATAAAGAAATTTATAAAAAAGCTAAAAACGACAAAGGAAATCAAGTATCATTAGAGCTTATTGATAGTTATAATACATTAAAGAAACAAAAAAATAAACAACACTTTGTTTTAAAATATCTTTTAGGAAATATGGACGCATACAGAAAAAGCTATTTTTTTATAGATAACTTTAATATTGACTATGTAATCTCTAAAATTGATGCCCAACCTATGATTTCAACTATTTCACAATTTACATCTTATTATTTTAAGTTCTCAATTGGCGAAGTTATATTTGTAATCTTTGTAATGGGATTCTTTAGAATAATCAATACAAAACTAATATTCTTGTTTACAACATTCATAAATAAAATATTTATGAAAAGAAGTGATAAAGAAGAAGATGAGATGGAACTTTTCATCAAAGACTCTATTGAAAAACCACTTATCTTTGCACTTTACACACTATCTATTCATATCTCTTTATATGCTTTAATAAAAGATACAGAAGATATAAATACTATAGTTCCATGGATTAATACAATTTATATTGGTATATTAACATGGGCTGTTTACTCTTTACTTGACAACTGGATTTCTAACTATGCAGAAAATCTTGTTGAGAAGTACCCAAATGTAAGAAGAGAAATGATTGCATTTATATTAAGAGTTACAAAGGTGGTTTTAGTCTTACTCGTAATTTTATTTCTTTTCACTCAACTTGGTATTGATATAAAAGCTATTGCCGCTTCTCTTGGTGTGGGTGGTATCGCTATTGCTTTAGCATCTAAAGATACTTTAGCAAACTTCTTTGGTTCATTAAATATTATGACTGATAACTCTTTTTCACAAGGAGATTGGATTGTTGCAAATGATGTTGAGGGAACAGTAGTTGATATTAGAATGAGAACAACAAGAATTAGAACTTTTGATAATGCAATGATTACAATACCAAATTCTGAGTTAGCAACAACTCATATTAAGAACTACTCAAAAAGAAAAATTGGTAGAAGAATTCAAATGTCAATTGGCTTAACTTATGAAAGTTCTATGAGTGATGTAAAAAACCTAAAAGAAGATATTAAAGAAATGCTTATAAATCATCCTGATATAGCAACCATAAACAACTCAATGGTAGGTAGCCCAAGAAGATTTGAAGCTGCAAAAAGAGAAGACCTTCAAGGTGTTAAAAGAACACTTTTAGTTTATATTGATGAGTTCGATAATAGCTCAGTTAATATCTTAGTTTACTGTTTTACTAGAAGTCCAGATTGGGAAGAGTGGCTAAGAGTAAAAGAGGATGTAATTATGAAAATTAGTGAGTTAGTCAATAAAAACAATTGCGAATTTGCTTATCCTACTCAAACACTTTTTGTAAAAAAATAAAGCTTAGGCACTAGAAGTTTCTAGTGCTTCTTTTTCATCTCTCTTTTATTTATATACATTAACTCATCTACTTTATTAAGTAAAGTTTCAAACTCATCACCCTTTTTAAATGGAACTAATCCATAAGAGAAAGAGAATCTAAGAGATTTAATTTTAGAAGACTTTAGTCTTTGTTCAGCTAGTTTTTCTTGAGCTTTAGCCATCTTTTTATCAGGGTTTAAAACTGTTGAGTTATCTTTATTAAATAGTACAATAAACTCATCTCCAGCATACCTTACAATATCTACTCCTGGTAAATTTAATTCTGCTTTTAGGAAGTTTACTAAGTATTTTAATACTTGATCACCTATTATATGCCCATAGGTATCATTTATGATTTTAAAATTATTTAAATCTAAAAATGCCATAAAACCATCATGCAGAAAACTATCATCTTTTAGGTAGTTATCCATAAACCATTTTCTATTATAAGAGTCTGTTAAAACATCAGAAAATAGTTCTTTCTGTAAAAAGTCAATTTGTTTTTGCATTCTTTCAAGCTCTTCATTAATTGTTTGAAGAGTGTCAATATCATTGCTTACAATAGCTTCTTTTGCTTTTTTTGTAGAGTCATGTAATGAAGTTAAATTTTCACTAGTCTTTTGTACTACTTTATCAATTGCATCACAATCTTGTTTTAAATCTTTGAAGACTAATAATTCATCATCTAAATCAAAATCTAGATTTTTGGCATTTTCTTCAAAGAGTTTTGAGTACTTTGAGGGAAGAATAATATTCTCTTTTTTTAACTGTTTTAAAGTTAGATATGTAATCTCTTTTAGTTTATTTTCCATATTATTTCCCTAATTTTTTTAATTCCCTAATTATAGTACATTATGAGTTATATCATTTTTAAGTATGTCTCAAATGTAACACAATTATATTATTGCATCTATTAAAACTAAAAAGAAGAATACAATTCCAAGGTAACCATTTACAGTGAAAAAAGCTTTGTCAATTTTTGTAAAATCTTTATTAACCAAATAGTGCTCATATGAAAGCATAATTGCCCCTGCTAATACTGCAAGATAAGTAAATAATCCACTATCAGAACTAATTGCAAATAGAAGCCAAAATACTACAGTAAGTAAGTGAAATACTCTTGAAATAAGCATAGTGTTTTTTGCACCAAACTTACTAGGAATAGAATGAAGCCCTAGTTTTTTATCTACTTCCATATCTTGTAATGAGTATAAAAGATCAAATCCAGCAACCCAAAACATAACTCCAATACTTAATAAAACTGACCATAAAGTAATAGTTTCACTAACTGCTACAACCCCAGCAATTGGAGCAAGAGCAAGTGAAATTCCTAAAATCACATGGGCTAAATATGAAAATCTTTTAAAGTAAGAGTATGAACCAATGATTACTAAAATTGGAACTGCAAGATAAAAAGCTAAAGCATTTACAAAATATGCAACTGCTATAAATCCTAAAGCATTTGCAATATTAAAAATAAGCATTGCTGTTGGACTTACTCTTCCATCAACATTTGGTCTATTTTCAGTTCTTGGATTTAAAGCATCGATATCTCTATCCATATATCTATTGAAGCCCATTGCAAAGTTTCTAGCTGTAACTGCTGCTAAGATACCTAAAGTTAGGAGTTTAAAACCAAACCAAGCAGAGCCATTTGTTTGAACTGATGCAACAATCATTGCTATAAAAATAAATGGCAATGAGAAAATTGAGTGTTTGAACATTACTAGTTCATTAAAGTCATTTAAAAGTTTCTTTATTTTATTCATTTTGGGATTATATCAAAATATAATTTAGTCTTCTTTTGATAAAATCTTTTTATGAAAGAAATTGCAATTATTGGCTCAACTGCCTCAGGAAAAACTGGACTATCATTAGAAATAGCACAACAAACAAACTCAATAATTTTATCCCTTGATTCTTTATCTGTTTACAAAGAGATTGATATCGCATCAGCTAAACCAACAAAAGAAGAGAGAGGTGATATTATTCATTTTGGAATTGATGAAGTTTATCCAAATGAAAATTTTGATGTAACACAGTTTTTTGAGTGCTACAAAAAAGCTAAAGATTTTGCAAAAGAAAACGACAAAAACCTTATTATCGTTGGTGGTACTGGTTTTTATCTAAAAGCCTTGGTTGAAGGACTTTCAACTGGTATCGAACAAGACATCAAACTTGATATTCCATTAGATGAAGCCTATGAACTTTTATACTCGTTAGATAAAGTTTATATGGAAAAAATTGCACAAAATGATAAATATAGAATAGAAAAAGCTTACTCTGTTTATAAACAATCAAATATGTCTCCAAGTGAATATTTTGAAAAGAACCCTAAAGTTCCCCTTACAAAAGATTTAGAGATTTTTGAAATTGTTTGGGAAAGAGAAGAGTTAAAGAAAAGAATAAACCTGAGAACTTCTTTGATGATAAAAGAAGGAATTATTGACGAAGTAATATATTTAGAAAAAAATTATAGAAGAGCTCCAAACTGTATGGCTTCAATTGGAATAGTAGAAACCTTAGATTTTTTAGATGGGAAACTTACAAAAAAAGAGCTTGAAGAGAAAATTTCTTTAAACACAGCAAAACTTGCAAAGCGTCAAAACACCTTCAATAAGGGACAGTTTAAAAATAAAACTTCAAATATTATAGAAAACTTAAATTCAGATATTATTAAGTATTTTTCGCTATAATCCAATCTCAAATTCAAGAGTTTGATAAAGGGCGACAAAGACTCGACCTTTTATTGAACATTTATCAAAATAAGGAAATTTGAAGTGAAAAAAGAAATTCACCCAGATTACAAAGATTGTACAGTAAGTTGTGCTTGTGGAAACACATTTGAAACTAAGTCAAACGTTGAGTCAATGAGAATTGACATTTGTTCTGCTTGTCACCCATTCTTCACTGGTGAGCAAAAAATTGTTGATGCTGCTGGTAGAGTAGAGAAATTCAAAGCTAAATACGCACAAAAATAATTGTTGCTATAAATTGCTTACTTTAGTTCCGACTCCAATAGGAAATCTTGATGATATCTCTAAAAGAGCTTTAACAGCTCTTTCGGAGGCGGAATTAATTTTTTGTGAAGATACAAGAGTCACAAAAAAACTTCTTCAACTTCTAAGTGAAAGAGAAAACTTAGAGTTTAACTACAAAGATTTAAAATCCTTCCATTCACACAATGAAAATCAAGTTTTAAAAACCTTAACACCTGAAGATTTCAATAAAAATATTGTTTATGTTAGTGATGCTGGTATGCCTTGTGTTTCAGACCCAGGAGCTACGCTTGTTCAATACTGTATTAACAATAATTTAGAATATGACGTACTTCCAGGAGCAAATGCAGTTTTAACAGCTTTTGCGATGAGTGGTTTTTTAAATACTGAATTTACTTTTTTTGGTTTTTTAGCTCACAAAGGAAAAGAGCGTAATGAAAAACTAACAAAGGTAATGCAAAGCCCTATTTTATCAATTCTTTATGAGTCACCCCATAGACTTTTAAAGACCCTAGAAGAGATAAAAAATATAGATGAAAACAGAACTGTCTTTTTAGCAAAAGAGATAACAAAACTTCATCAAAAAACTTACAAAGCATCTGCTTTAAATATTTATGAAGATTTTACTAAAGAGAATATTAGAGGTGAATGGGTAATTGTTATTGAACCTACTGAAACTGTGGGAGCAAGTCTTGATGTAAAAGATATTGAAAATCTTGATATTGCGCCTAAAGTAAAAGCCAAACTTCTTGCAAAAATGACAGGAAAAACTGTAAAAGAGATTTATCAACAACTTTTAGATAAAATCTAGCCATGATTATATATGGCAAACAAGTAGTACTTTACGTATTAGATAAACACCCCGACCTTATTGAAGAGGTAATGTTCTCAAAAGAACTAGAGCCAAAACTTTTTAAAAGATTTGCAAAACTTGATAAACAAATTATCAAGCTTGATAATAAAAAAGCACAAAGTATGGCACGTGGAGGAAATCATCAAGGTTTCTTCTTAAGACTTAAAGATTTCCAAACAACTGGATTAAAAGAGATTAAAAACTCTAAGTTTATTGTAGTTCTTGATGGATTAACAGATGTAGGAAATATTGGAGCTATTTGTAGAACAGCTTATTCACTTGGTGTTGATGCAATTATTGCTTCAAATGTAAAACAACTAAACTATGAAGGTATTGCACGAACTAGTAGTGGTGCTTTATTTGACATGCCATTTTGCCAAACACAAAATGTTTTAGATGTAGTAAATGAACTAAAACAAAACAATTTTACTCTAATGGGTGCATCTATGGATGGAGAAAACCTAAAAGAGTTTAAAAATGAAAATGAAAAAACTGCCCTATTCTTAGGAAGTGAAGGTTTTGGACTTTCAAATAAAGTTGTTAAAAAACTTGACAATAAAGTTTCTATTGAAATGTCAAATAGTTTTGACTCCCTAAATGTTTCTGTTGCAGGTGGAATATTAATTTATAACTTAATGAAATAAGAGAAAAGTGATGATAAAGAAACTATTACTAATTTTTACATGTGCTATTGTTTTAAATGCAAATAATCTTGATGAAAAGATTATTCATCTAATTGGAAATCAAAAATATATTGAAAACAAAGGTTTAATTAACTACCTTTTTTCAAAACAAAATGATTTTTATGATGTAAATGGAAATATTAAATATGTTGATTTATTAAATAAACTTCAAGAAAATGGTTTACTTCACCTAGGTTTTGCAAAACCTGAAAATCTAACAATCACTTTTAATATAAACCATGACCCAATTAAGTCACTTAAAATAGTTTCTGATTCACTAAAATCTTTAGGATATTATCACTACTTCACAAAAAAACTTCTATATACACAAGAAGGTACACTAGAGTGGACAATAAACCTAAAAACGGAAGCCGCCATTGACCCTCTTATGTTATCAAAAGAGTTTGGAAAGCACAATTCAAAACCAACTGATATCATAAAAGAGGGACAATTAACTTGGATATATGATGTAGATACATCCCTGTCAACGTTCAATGATGCAAAAGATTTAGTATCAGGTGAACAGATTGATTTGAAAAAGCCACTTAGACCATATTTTTTAAAAGTTTCTAGTGCAAATAAAATATTAATAAAATCAAAGTTTGGTAATAGATGGTTTCCGCACATTGTTTTTTATGACAGACATTTAACAATTGTAGAAGTTATAAAAAAAGAACAAAGACATCAAAATTTAGAAGTGGAAGTACCACAATATACAAGATATATGAAAATAGATGATCTTTTTACCCTTGCTAATATCAAGCGAGGATTAAGTGTAACAATTAAGGAGAAATAAAAAATGTTTCCAGAGATAGAATTTGAAAGAATGAGAAGACTTCCAAACTACGTGTTTGCAGAGGTTAACAATATTAAAATGGAAGCAAGAAGAGCTGGTGAAGATATTATAGATTTTTCAATGGGTAACCCAGATGGCCCAGCTCCTCAGCATATTACAGATAAGTTAAAAGAAACTGCAGATAAACCAAAGAATCATGGTTACTCTGCAAGTGCTGGTATTTATAAATTAAGACTAGCTATTTGTAACTGGTATAAAAGAAAATATGGGGTTGATTATTTAGACCCAAATAAACATGCTTGTGCAACAATGGGAAGTAAAGAAGGTTATGTTCACCTAGTTCAAGCAATTGTAAATGTTGGTGATGTTGCAGTTGTTCCAGATCCAACATATCCAATTCACTCTTATGCATTTATGTTAGCAGGTGCTGGTATTCATAACTTTGAGTTACCATTTGGAAGAGACTTTAAAGTTGATGAAGAACTATTCTTTGAAAGATTACAAAAGACATTAAATGAATCAATTCCAAAAGTAAAATATGTATTAGTTAACTTTCCACATAACCCAACTTGTGCAACAGTTAGACCAGAGTTTTACCAAAGATTAGTTGATTTAGCTAAGAAAGAGAGATTTTATATCATCTCTGATATTGCTTATGCAGATATCACATTTGATGGATATAAAACTCCATCTATTTTCCAAGCTGAAGGTGCACTTGACGTTGCTGTTGAGTCATTTACTCTTTCTAAGTCATACAACATGGCAGGATGGAGAGTTGGTTTCATGGTTGGAAATGAAAAACTAATCGGAGCTCTTAAAAGAATCAAATCTTGGCTTGACTATGGAATGTTTACTCCTATTCAAGTTGCAGCTACTGTTGCACTTGATGGTCCACAAGAGTGTGTAACTGAACATATTGAGAAATATAGAAAAAGAAGAGATGTTATGGTTGAGGCATTTAAAGATGCAGGTTGGGATATGGATGTTCCTAATGCATCAATGTTTATCTGGGCTAAAATCCCAGAAAAAGCTGCACACCTTGGAAGTATGGAGTTCTCTAAACAACTTTTAACTGAAGCAAAAGTAGCAGTAAGTCCAGGTATTGGATTTGGTCACTATGGTGATGGATATGTTAGAATAGCTTTAATTGAAAATGAAAAAAGAATTAGACAAGCTGCAAAAAATATAAAAAAATATTTAAATACGTTATAGGAAGAAGAATGAAAATAGGTATATTAGGTGTTGGAACAGTTGGTGCAAGTGTTGCAAATATACTAAAAGACAATAAAGATATTATCACTGCACGTGCAGGTGTTGAACTAGAACCAGTAATTGGTTTAGTAAACAATATTAACAAAGATAGAGATGTATCAATTAAACTAACAGATAATGTTGATGAAATCTTAAATGACGATTCTATTGATATTATTGTTGAGCTTATGGGTGGAGTTGAAAAGCCTTATGAAGTAATCAAAAAAGCTTTAGCAAAAGGTAAAGCTGTGGTTACTGCAAATAAAGCATTACTTGCTTATCACAGATATGAGTTACAAGACTTAGCAGGTGATACTCCATTCGAGTATGAAGCTGCTGTAGCTGGTGGTATTCCAATTATTAATGCACTAAGAGATGGATTAACTGCAAACCATATTGAATCAATTAGAGGTATCATGAATGGTACTTGTAACTATATGCTTACAAAAATGATTGGTGAAGGTGTTGATTACGATACTATTCTTGCTGAATCACAAGAGTTAGGATATGCAGAAGCTGATCCAACATTTGATGTTGGTGGTTTTGATGCTGCTCATAAACTTCTTATCTTAGGTTCAATTGCATATGGAATTGATGCAAAACCAGAAGATATTTTAATTGAAGGTATTGAAAATATTGCACCAGCAGATATTGAATTTGCAAATGAGTTTAACTACTCAATTAAGCTTTTAACAATTGCTAAAAAAGTTGGAACAAAAATTGAACTAAGAGTTCATCCTGTACTTATTCCAAACAATGAAATGATTGCAAAAGTTGATGGTGTAATGAATGGTGTTTCTGTGATTGGTGATAAAGTTGGTGAAACTATGTATTATGGACCAGGAGCAGGTGGAGATGCAACTGCTTCAGCTGTTATTGCAAATATTGTTGATATTGCAAGACGAGGAAAAGGTTCTCCAATGCTAGGATTTGAGTCTTCTCATGGAGAAAACTTAACATTAATGCCTAAAGATGAAATTCAAACAAAATACTATCTAAGACTTAAAATTGAAGATAAAACAGGTGTTTTAGCTAAAGTTTCTAATATCTTTGCAGACAAAAATATTTCTGTAGAGAAGATGATTCAAAAGCCACTTGATAACTCTTGTGCCCACTTACTTCTTTCTACTCACACTTGCGTAGAAAAAGATATAAATGAAGCACTTAAAGCACTTGAAGATGCAAGTGTAGTAGCAGAAAAACCTGCTATGATTAGAATTGAGGATTAATCCTTAATTCTAACCTCTTTAAAACTTATCTTCGATAATATGGCTTAAAATTATATATTAGGCTAAAACTTGAAACAAAACTCACACTTAATAAATGATGATATTTCAACCCTTTTAAAACAAATAACTATTCCAGCTAGCACAGGTATGTTTTTTAATACTATGTATAATGTTGTAGATACCTTTTATGCTGGATTAATTTCAACCCAAGCCATCTCTGCACTTTCACTTTCGTTTATGATATTTTTTACAATAATTGGTCTTGGTTACGGTTTCTCATCAGCAATTACAGCTTTAATAGGAAATGCAAGTGGAAGATCAAAAAGATTTTTGGCTTCACTATATGCTCATAAGGGAATCTTCTTTATGCAGCTAATAGCTCTTGCTTTAACTCTTGTTGGTTTTTTAATGTCTCCATATCTATTCACTCTTTTAGGAGCTAGTGGAGCTTATATGGATATGGCTTTAGACTATATAAATATAATCCTAGCTGGAACAATCTTCTTTATGACAAACTTTGCATTAAATGCAATACTTGTTTCAAGGGGAGATACAAAATCATATAGAAATACTTTAATCTTTGGATTCTTTGCAAATTTGGTTTTAAACCCTTTATTTATATATGGATTTTTATTTATTCCAGCTATGGGAATAAAAGGAATAGCCCTTTCAACAGTTTTAATACAACTTATAAATGCTCTTTATCTTCTTAAAAAAGTTATGGATACAAAACTTGTGCACTTTGAGAAAATAAACTATTTTTTCCCCCACAAAAAAGTATATAAAGAGATGATAACACAAGGTATTCCTTCTTCAATGAATATGCTTATTATGTCTATAGGTTCGCTTATTTTAATGTACTTTGTATCCTTATATGGAGTAAAGGCAGTTGCTGGATATGGGATAGGTTTTAGAGTTGAACAAATTATGCTTTTACCTGCACTTGGACTTAGTTCTGCTGTATTATCATTAGTTTCAAATAATTATGGAGCAAGAAAATATGATAGGGTTCAAAAAACAGTTAATAAAGCTTTAAAATATGGTTTTATAATAGCCTCTTTTGGAATAGTTTTTTTATATGTCTTTGGAAAGATGATTGTTTCACAGTTTGATTCTGACCCTATTGTAATTGGCTTTGGATATGACTATCTAGTAGTTGAAGTATTAATTTTCTATGCTTATGTAGTTCTATTTATCTGTGTGTCAACACTACAAGGAATTAAAAAACCTAAGATGATTTTATACATAGCTTTATATCGACAAATCATAGCAAAATATGCTATTGCTTATGTTCTTGTGATTTGGCTTGCCTTGGAGTATATTTATCTTTGGATGGGTGTATTGGTTATGATTTATTCTGCAGCAATCTTTGCATATATTTATACGCAAAGGTTACTAAAAGAGGTTTGTATTAAATAAATACTTTATTTATATAAAGCTCTAAAAGAGGTTCTATTAAAGCTTCTTTTGCTTCTTTAAAGTCTATATCGTTTTCCTTGCATAGTTTCTTTAAAGTGTTTCCTATAGTCTGCTTTTTATTTAAGCTTTTTAACAAGTAGTAAATAATAGGGTTTATCTCTCTATAGACTATATCATCTGTCTCAAAATCATAGTATATCACTAAAAAGTTTTCTCTTTTTGAAGTGAAATCTTTATTTATCAAATCATATTTAAATCTTTTAATTCTAGTACTTTTACTTAATTTATAGCTATTTTTATAAGAAAACTTCTTCTTTTTTTTCTCTTTATACTCTTTCATATAAAGTTCAATTTCTATCCAATCATAATAAAGAAGTTCATAGATATATTTTTTATCATCGAAAAGTTTGTTTTTCTTTACAAACTTTCTATAGTCATTTGCCATTTGCCATACAAAAGGAGTCTCTGGAGTATCTTTCATAAAAGCTTTTATTGAAGACACTAAAGTTTCTTCCTCTACTAAATCAATAAAAAGAGGAAAAGAGTTTTTTATAACTTCATGGTATCTCATATAAACAAGCTTTTGATAAACAGCTACGGAAGAGTTTTCTACCTCATCAGTTTGTGTTAAAAGGTTATCTAAAAACCTTTCTTGAATATCTTTTTCTAGTATCTTCTTAGGCATTTTGTGTCTTTCTCACTATATTACTCATTTGAATATACTCTTTTTCTAACTCACTTAATGGAGGAATATTATTATCTCTTTCTATCATAACAGGAGCGCTGACTTGTTTTAAAGTATATTCTAAAAGCTTCCATGCACCACTTGCAATAGGCATTCCATGAGAATCTATTTTTAAACCCAGTTCTTCATCATTATAATGCCCTGCCATATGCATATATGCAATTTTACTTTTATCAATTTCATCAATAAATTTTCTAGCTTTAAAAGAGTGATTTACAGAGTTTACAAATACATTGTTTACATCAAGAAGCATTTTAGCACCAGACTTTTCTAAAACCTCGTTTATAAAATCAACTTCTCGCATCTCTGCATAAGGAACATAATAGTAAGTTGCATTTTCAAGAATCAAGTTTCTTTGAATAATATCCTCAACTTCTTTTACTCTATCACTAATAATTTGAACCATTTTTTTAGTCATTGGTACAGGCAATAATTCATAAGATTGCTTACCATTCATAGAAGAGAAAGAAAGATGTTCAGAATAATATTCTATTTCATATCTATCTAGAAAAGTTTTCATCTGTTTGATGAATTTTTTATTTAATCCATCAACAGATCCAATAGACAAAGATAAACCGTGTGCGACTGTTGGTCTTGAAAATACAGCTTCTTCAAAAGCTTTTTCATAAACCTTAGGCATATGCATCCAGTTTTCAGGAGTAACTTCCCACCAATCTGGTTGGAAATCACTACTTTCAACATCTAGTAAAAAGTCACTTCTTAGGCCTAAGCCACACCCTTTAATGTTTATCATTTACTTGTCTTCACCATTTCACCCACACTTACCAGCGCCACAAGAACCTTTAACTTTTTGTTTAGCTTCTTTCATTGCTTCACCTTTGTCGTTTGCACCACATTTACCAGCTCCACAAGCTCCAGAAGCTTTTTTACCTGCATTACCTTTCATCTCATCTTTAGAACCACATTTACCAGCTCCGCAAGCACCTTTTTTTTCCATTTTTTTAGCTTCACCACCACATTTACCAGCTCCACAAGAACCATTACCTGCGTATGCTCCCGTACTTGATAATGCTGCACCTAAAAGTACACCAGCTAATTTTAATTTTGCTTTATTTTTCATCTTTATCCCCTTTTTTAGTATAATGATTATATTTACTTATTTTTAAATTTACTTAAAAATATAAAACTATTTCTCAACAGCTTGAACTTCAACAATTAGTTTTACAGTTTCACTAACTGCAACCCCACCAAACTCTAAAGCTTTGTTCCATTTTAGTCCAAAGTCCATTCTATTTACTTTACCTTCTAATGTAAACCCTACTCTATTGTTTCCATCAAAATCTTTTACTGTAGCAATATCTTCAACTTCAAGTTCTACTTCTTTTGTAATTCCTCTCATTGTAAGATCACCAACCATTACACCTTCATCTCCATCTTTTTTATAAGATTTCATTTTAAATGTAATCTCTGGATATTTTTCAGCTGCAAAAAAATCATCACTTCTTAAGTGGTTATCTCTTTTTACAATACCAGTATCAATTGATGTTGCTTTAATTTTTGCTTCTAAAGCATTAAAAGTTTTTGTATCATGGTCAAAGTCAATCTTTCCATCATAGTCAGTAAAGTTACCTTTTACATTTGTAATCATTAAATGCTTTACTGAAAAACCTACATCAGAGTGTCCCTTATCTAAAGTATGTGGTGTCGCATTTGCAAGTGAAAGTGCAAGTACCGATGATAATAAGATTTTTGTTAATGACTTCATCTTAGTCTCCTTTTTTAATATCTACTGAAATTTTAATAAAGTTTTGTTAAGTTATTGTGTAGCAGCTGTGTAGATTTATTTTTTTAATGTATGATATACTTTACTTATGAAAATTTTACTACTAGAAGATGATTTAATATTAAATGAAATAATCGAAGAGTTCTTACAAGATTTAGGATATGACGTTACTTGCGTGTATGATGGGATGAAAGCAAGTGAGATTATGTATGATGAACAATTTGATTTATTAATACTTGATGTTAATGTACCAAGTATTACAGGCTTTGACTTTTTAAAAAGTTTAAGGGATGAGTCTATTACTACTCCTGCTATTTTCATTACCTCTTTAAACTCTATTGAGGATATTGAAGAAGGCTTTAATGTAGGAGCTGATGATTATTTAAAAAAGCCATTTGAACTAAAAGAGCTTGAACTTAGAATAAACAATATAAAAAGACTTCTTCATCTTGATTCAGATGAGTTAGTTATTGGAGAAGGTATTAATTTTAATACAAAACTAAACTATATTGATTATGATGGAATTAAAACAAAGTTACCATTAAAAGAAGCACAAGTTTTGAAATATCTGTTAAAAAACACTAATAGATGTGTTTCTCAAGATGAACTATCATCAAATATCTGGTCATATGAGTCTGCACCTACATCTTCAACTATAAGAACATATATAAAAAATATAAGAAAGATTGTAGGAGAAGAGTATATTGAAACAATAAAAGGGGTTGGTTATAGATTTAACAAGAAATGAGAAGACTACATTCTTTAGATTCCTAGGTTTATACCTAGGTTCTTCTTTTATTCTTCTAACTATTATATTCTGGCAGTTTTATAAAATAGAATACAAACTGTACTATGATTTAGTATCTTCAAATATGCAAAATATTGCCTCAAAAATATCAGCAAATATAATCTATGCAGACATGTCAAACCTTGCAATTGATACATCTAAAATATCAGATACAATTCAATACAAATATGCCTTATATGATAAACAACACCAGAAATTAGCTGGAAATATTGACATAGATGTGGATATAAATGCCCCCATTCAAAAAATCAAAGGTGATTATATTTTAGTTGATAGCACTCCACGTGGTCACCTTGGAGTTTTTCATATAGCTATTCAAGAAAATAGTTTTAAAAAGATTAGGACAGAACTTCTTGAAGATATGGTTTTTTATTTTGTAGTAATTTTTTCACTTATTTCACTTGTTGGTTACTACTTAGCAAATCTATTTATTAGCCCAATTATTAATGAAAGAAGAAAACTAAATACCTTTATTAAAGATACAACCCATGAGCTAAATACTCCTATTACAGCTATTTTGATGTCCACTGGTAAAAATGCTGCACTTACAGAAAGAAATATGGAAAGAATTAACCTAAGTGCAAAAAGAATTTCAGAAATATATAAAGACTTGGTTTATCTATTTTTACAAGAGAATAAAAGAGTTATAGAGCCAACAATTTTACAACTTGATACTACAATTCTTGAGCAATTGAAATATTTTGAAGCCTTTGCAAGTAAAAAAGGTCTTAAAATAACCCATGATTTAGAAAGAACTACTTATAAAATAGATAAAGAGAGTTTTATAAGAATGTTCAATAATATCGTATCAAATGCTATTAAATACAACAAAATTGGTGGAACTATAAATATTACACTAAAGGAAAATATTCTAAAAGTAGAAGATAGTGGAATAGGTATAAAAAAAGATAGATTAAAAGATATCTTCAAAAGATACTACAGAGCTACTAAAGAACAAGGTGGCTTTGGAGTTGGACTAAATATTGTTCACCAAATCTGTAAAGCTTATAATATAAAAGTAGATGTTAAATCCACTGAAAATGAAGGAAGTACTTTTATTTTCAAATTAAACAAAAAAGAAGAGAAGTTTTAAAACTCATCTTCTTTATGGTAGTACTTATTAACTCCATTAAAGCCTTCTAAAAAATATAAAAAGAAAGTTACATCTTCTATCTCTTCTTCTGAGACTTTTCCTTTCATACTAGGCATTGTTTCAAAGTGTCTAATTACACCTTCTAAACAGATTGTTTTAGTTCTATCTGGATTATATAAGTAATCTTTTACAAAATCCATTGCTTCTAAAAGCTGAAACTCTATATCATCCCTACTTCCAATCTGGCTTTTTAATCTAAAAGAAATCTCATTTCCAGTGGGAGCTTTTAGGTTTAGAAGTTTATTATCCTCTTCTATAAAGTTTTTCATAAGTAGTTGAATATCCATAGATTTTACATGACATTCACTACATTTATTTTCAAAGACCTTTTCCCCTTTATTGTAAGTTTCTCTATCAAACTCATCGGGTAAGGCAACCAAAGAACTTATCATTAAAACTATTAATATTAAAACTTTCATAACAATTCCTTTGCATTTTAATAAAGTATATTGCTTTTATTTATAATCAAACCTTAGATTTTTCAATTAAATAATATCGGTAAATATTGAAAAAATAGGCATGTTTCAAAAACTTTTGATTAAAAATAAGATAAAATAATTAGAATTTAAATTAAATCAAATAAAAGATAGCGAATGAGTCCAGCAAAAAAAATATTTTTTTTATGTCTAGCATTAATTATTTTAATCGTTTTATGTGTAAATACACACCTTGAAAAACTAGCTAAAAATGCAGGAATAGAAACACAACAAGAACCTAAAACTATAAACTTAAATACAGAAATCAAAAAAGTTGAAAAAATTGAAGAAACACCTACTTTAGAGCCTATAAAAGAAACAGAGTCTAAAGAAATAGAAACTGTAGATACTACAGAAAAGAAAGATGAAGAATTAAATACAAGCTCTAAAACTGAGAGTTCAGAAAATCAAATAAAAAATGAATTAAAAACAACAAATGAAGAAACTGCTGAAAAAGTAGTTGAAGAAAATGAAGAAAAAACAGAAGATGAGCCTTTAATTACAACTGATAAAAAATATAAAAGAACAGGCAATGAAAAGCCTATTCAAGAGATGTCAATCAATACTCAACTTTTACAAATTAGAATTAGAGATTACGTAACAAAATATCCAATTACTTTTAGAACATCAAGTAATCAAATTACGAAAAAGAGTTTAAATACAATTAGTACAGTAGTAAAGATTTTAAAGAATTATCCAAATTTAAAAATAGAAGTTGCAGGACATACTGATGCTGCTGGTTCTAAAAAGTATAATCTTGGAGTTTCTGTAAGCCGTGCAGTTGCAGTTAAAAAGCAAATGATTGCTTATGGTTTTGATAAAAATAAAATAAAAGCAAGAGGATATGGAGAAAACATTCCTATTGTAGAAAATAATCAAAATGGCTACTCAAAAGTAAATAGAAGAGTAGAGTTCAATATTATAGAGGAATAACATGGTAGAAATAGCATCTCAAATAGTTTTATGTTTAGTAATTGCAGCATTAATAGGTTTTTTTATTGGCCTAATTGTTGGAAAACTTATTGGTGAAAAAAATAAAAGCTCTATTTATAGTGCAAATACAGTTTCCCATGTTGGGGCTCAAAGTAATATCTACAATAAGCCTCTAATTAGGAGTGCCCCTAGACCTATGGGAAAGGACTCTTTACAAGAGATTGAAGGAATAGATAAAAATCTAGAAGTAAAACTAAATGAAATTGGGATTTTCCATTTTGATCAAATTGCAGAGTGGACACCAAAAAACTGCAAGTGGATTGAAGAACACCTAAAACTTGAACATAAACAAATTGAAGATGAAAACTGGCTAGTTGAAGCTAAAAACTTATCTAAAAACCCAAAAATAAGATAAAACTTCTTTCTTCAGATGATGAGTTAAGACTCATCATCTAAATCATAATTATAAAACTCATCATAAGCATCATAATCAACTGTGAAAACTTTTTGATAACCTAACTTTACAAGCTCTGTATCAACATTCTCTTCAGATAGCCTATTTTTAACACTTTCTAGAACCTTTTGAATATCTTCTTCTTTTATATCATTGGCTCTTAATTCATAAACATAAGACTCAAGCATTTTATTTCCTTGAAATTAGCGTATCTGCTAAAGTAATAAAATCATTAAAAGATAACCTTACTGTTCTTAATGTAATATCTTCTAAAGTTATCTTATTTTGTGATATTAAACCAGCTGCTCCAAGATAATCTTTTCGCAGTTTAATACAATCAACAATCTCATAAACCACCCTATTTAAAGGGTTTTCAAATTCATATCTTTCAATGAACTCTTCATAATAACTTGCCACTTTTTATCCTCATAATCACAGCAAACTACCATTAATAAAACCTAAGTTTTCTTGTTAGTATTAAGTATTCACTTTTGTGAATACACCAAACCTTAAATCTACTTTTTTAACTGTTTATAAAGTGCAGTTAAATCACCTAATACCCAAATACTAACTATCTTGTTATCTTCAAATTTAAAAAAAGAAGCCCCATTGTATTTGATTCTATTATTACTTGCTTCAAACTCAAATAGTTGTCCTTTATGAGTTCCATTGTAAACTGCTTTTACAGCAATACAATTGTTCTCTTCAACCATTGTTTCAATGCCATGATAGAGATTAGGAATTCCAGTTAAAACCTTATCCATATACTCTTCAAACTCTTTTTTACCTTTTGTATCAATATTTAAAGACCCATGAAATTCAATATCTTCATGAAATAAAATATCAATATACTCTTTGTTTTGTTTATTCCAAAGTTCTTCGTAATACTCTTTTACAAGAGTTTTATTAGTTTTTGTTTTCATTTTCTTTTTTTAATAAATTTTTTAATACATACAATACACTTTTTACAGACTTTACAGTTGTTGTTTCCTCAACTGTATGGTAACCAGTTGTAGGTAACTGTAGAGTTGTTCCTTGTATTGAACCTTTTGACTCTTTTACTATTCTTCCAAGCTCTGTACTTCCTAAAGATAATAAAGGAAGATTCTCTTGGCTTAAAGACTTATTTATCTCTTGAATAAAATTATCCTTACAAGAGAAGGCAATATTATTTTTATGACAAAAGTTCTTTAAAAGCTTCAATAATGGAGATTTAAACCTTGCATTTGCATCTCTATTTCTTAAAACTACATCTTGAACTTCTGCTTCTTCTCTTGTATTATATGGACTTGTATCCAAAACTAATAGTTCTGAAGTTGTTAATTCATTCTTCTTAAACCAATCATATACAAATCTCCAACTTCTCCCTGCCTCTTCTTGTGCAGTAAAGAAAGCTGTACCTTGGTAACCATTTTGATATAGATAAATTATTATTGCTGCAGAGATTACATTGTCTAACTGCGCACTTATTAATTGTGAATCTATTTCTAACTTATCTACAAAAGCAACTGGTGTTCCTGGAAGCAAATGTTCTAAACCTTTTATTTTAAACATAAGGTTGTCAATTTGCTCATTCATATAAACTTCTGTTATCTGTCCAATTCCTAGATAACTTCCTGACCAAGGTTCATATGCTTGAACCTGCTGATTTATAAACCTAGATGAGATAGCTTGATATGTTTGTTCTGAAACAGAGTTCCCTTTTAAGTCAATTCTGTTTTTACTTTGAAAAGCAGCAAATTGAAACTCATTTGGTCCTGTACAAACTAAACCATGTCTATCTATATGTGCACTTAGCATCCCTGCTGTTGGTTCATCACCTTGCGCAACTAATAAACCATCATAATACTCTGTTTTTATTCCTAACTCATCTAGTTCTCGTTTTAAATATAAGAAAAATGAGTGTTCATACCCTATTACTGATGGTACTCTAATTAACTGTTTTAATGTATCTAGAAAAGAAGTATAATTCTCAACATCTTCAATCAATTTTGTTGACTTCTCAATAGATAATTTCCGAAATCTCATTTTTATGCCTTTTAAAATTGCATAGAATAAGGCATCCTAAATATTTAGTTTGTAGGCTCTTCTTTTTCGATTGTAGCCTCTAAAGCCTCTTCAACTTGTGCTTGACAAGCATATAATTTAGTTTCACATTTCGAATTACACTCTTCAAAAGAACCATTTTTCTCTTCACATTGAGTAATACATTCATCATATTGTTTTTCACATGAAGCATATTTATCTTCAATTGTTTGTTCAAAATCTGTATTTGCATTTAACATTGCAATTGATAAAAAAGCTAAAAAAGCAATTTTCTTTAACATTTATATGTCTCCTATATTAATAAGACTTTTTATTTAAACGTACTTAGATATTTCAAGTACACCAAAAAGGAAACCAAAAGGCACTCTAAAGTGCTTTACTTAGCTTTCCGTAATCAAGTTCCTTATTCTATATTGGAATTATAAATCCAAATTTTAGAAAAATACTTAAAAATTTCTTAAAGTGATTTTGCCTTAATAGAAAGTGGCTTTTTTTGAGCCTTTATTTAATAATTTTTTTTAATTGTAATTTTGATTTTTTTATGAAAAAGTAGAAAAAAGCTAAACTTTTTTGAAAAATTTAGCTTTTATATTAATTTTTGATTGTATCTATAAAGTTTTTTGTGCAAGTATTTATCATTGAAAAGACTTTGTCAAAGCCTTCAAAACCATCAAAAAAGTATGGGTCAGGAACATCTTCCCCATCATAACCATAGTCACCTAGTTTTAAAACATTTTTACAACCAAGATTTTTTAGGTTTTGAACATTTGAATCATCAAGTCCAATTACATAATCAAATTTTTCAAAATCTTCTGTTTTTACTTGCCTTGCTCTTTGTTGTGAAATATCAAGACCATTTTGACGTGCAACTTTTATAGAGTTTTCACAAGGAGGTTCACCAATATGCCAACTCCCTGTTCCTGCACTTTCTACATCGATATCAAGACCTTTGTCTTTGATATATTGTTTTGCTGCACCTTCTGCAAGGGGTGACCTACAAATATTTCCTAAACAAACAAAGATTATTGATTTACTCATTTTTTCTTTAGTCCTATATCTATATATTTTCTGATTTTTTTAATCTCTGATAAATCCATCTCATGCTCAATTTTATCTTTTGAGTCATTTCTGTACTCATCTCCCCATGGAGTAATAATTCCACTTCCCTTTGCCATATTATCATCTGCACCATTTGCAGTTAATACATAACATTGATTAGCTACAGCAAGAGCTTTTGTCATAGTTTCAAAGTGAGCTTTTCTTTTCACTCCCCACATAGATGGGTTTAAAATTAAATCTGCGCCTTGAACTTTTAACCAAAATTCTGGAAATCTAACCTCAAAACAGATTAAAGTGGCTACTTTAAGTCCATCTATATCAACTATCTTCATGTTTTCTAATTTCCCTTTAGTGAAATAATCAGGTTCATCACCTAAAGGAAATAGTTTGTGTTTTGATTGAGTATGTACTATTTTTTTATTATGGAAAATATATAGAGTATTATAAAACTCTATATCCTCTTTTTCAATAAGTGTTATTGCAATAGTTTTATTCTCAGAGTATTTTTTTAGCTTCTTTATAGCCTTTTGAGCAAATTCTGCTGCTTCGTCCATTCTTTCATATGCAAAACCTGTTAAGCATACTTCAGGAGCTAAAATAAAAGAACCATCTTCACATGATTGAATCTGTTCTTTTAATTTTTTTAAATTCTTTTTAAAATCGTCACTTGTTTTAGTTTGCAGTGCTACTAAGTTCATCTTTCGCTTCTCTTATTAAGTTATTTAATTGTCTTTCATACTCTTTTGCTTCATTTTCATCAGTTGATTCAAATCTTGTTACAAGTACAGGAGTAGTATTTGATGCTCTAACTAATCCCCAACCCTTATCAAAAATCACTCTAACACCATCAACATCAATGATATCTCTGATTTTTGGGAAACCTGCAGGTGGGTTTTGTAATAGAGTTTTTAATTTATCTATTAAGATAAACTTCTCATCCTCTGTTGTTTCAACTTTAATCTCTTCAGTAGAGTATGTTTGTGGTAAGCTTTCTATTTCTTTATCAATATCCATTCCATTTTTGATAAGCTCTAAAGTTCTAAATGTTGCATAAATTGCATCATCAAAACCATAATATCTATCATTAAAGAAGATATGTCCAGAAACCTCAGCTGCTAAATGAGCATTTACCTCTTTTAGTTTTACCTTTAAGTTTGAATGCCCAGTTTTATACATATGAGCTTCACCTCTTTGATTTATAAGGTCATACATTACTTGAGTACATTTTACTTCACCTACAACAATAGGGTTCTCAATATCTTTTGAGAACAGTAAAGCCATAATGTCACCTTTTACATTATTCTTTTTCGTTAAAAATGCAATTCTATCTGCATCTCCATCGTAGGCAAACCCATATTCAAAATCACCTTCTAGTCTCTTTTTAATATCAACTAGGTTCTTTTCAACACTAGGGTCTGGGTGATGATTTGGGAATGTTCCATCTGGTTCGCAATATAAACCTTCATAATTCAATTGTAGTTTATCTAAAAGAAGTGTCAAAACGGTGTCAGCCACGCCATTACCGCAGTCAATAATGATTTTTTCTTTCATTCCTTTTAAGTGAGAAAACTCTTTTAACATATAATCAACATATAAAGATTTAACATCAATTTCATAGGCTTTATCATTATCATCAACCTTTATATTTGAAGCAATGATTTCATCACCTAAAGAGTAAATATCTTCAGCAAAGAAAGGTTTTTTATCAAAAGTAATTTTAAATCCATTATATTCACTTGGATTATGGCTTCCAGTTATCATAATAGAGGCACTTGGTGTTATATCATTGTTTTCAATATTAAAAGTTTGATAGTTTGCAAAGTAGTTTATTCCAGTTGCTACCATATGCATATTTAGTACTTTACATCCAGAAGCATTTAATCCACTTGCTAAATAAGAGAAAAGTTCAGGTGAGTGAGTTCTTGCATCATAACCTATTGCAACATAAGAGTTTTCACCAAACTTTTCAAAAACTTTCTTACCAAAAAAGTATCCAATAAGTTTTACAGACTCTTTATTTAATTCACTACCAACTATTCCTCTAATATCATACTCTCTAAAGATTGATTTATTTACCATGATTAACCTTGAAAAAATTTTGAGAATTATAACAATTATTGTGTAGTAAAGAAATTAAGAGATATAATATTAAATGCAAAAAGAACTGACAAAAAATATAAAAATATTATATGTTGAAGACGATGATATCGCTAGAGAAAACGGTGTTGAGTACCTAGAAAACTACTTTGATGAAGTTTATGAAGCAAGTGATGCTTTAAGTGCTTTAAAGATATATGACAAATATAAACCACATATTATTATTACTGATATTCAAATGCCAAAATTAAATGGTTTAGAGTTTGTAAAAAGAATAAGACAAAAGGATAAAGAGACACAGGTTATTATTCTTTCTGCTTTTTCAACAAAAGAGTATCTTTTTGAGGCAATTGAACTACAACTTGTAAAATACCTTACTAAACCTATTTGTGAACATGAACTTGATAAAGCCCTTGAAATATGTGTTGATACATTAAGAAACTCTAATTCAAATATTATAAAACTGGATGAAAACACTACTTTTGATACTTTTAACCAAGTATTACTTATGAACAAAGAGATAGTTAAAATTAGGAAAAAAGAGCAAGACCTTTTATATCTACTTTGTAAAAACCTAAATAGATTTGTGACCTATGAAGAGATAGAAAACTATGTTTGGCAAAATAGTGTTATGAGTAAAGATGCTTTAAAAACTGTTATTAAAAACCTTAAAAATAAAATACCTAAAGATTTAATCATAAATCTTTCTGGAACAGGTTATAAAATTGAGCCTAGATAGTTTAACAGTAATTCTTCTTTATGGAATAACTTTTGGTATTGTTATTATGACAATTGCCTATACTTTTATTAGATATATCTACTCAAAAGAGATATTTTATATCTCATATTGTTTGATGCAGGTCTTTTCTCTTATTTATATAGTTTCTTATAGTTCTTTATTTGATATTCCTCATTTTATGGAACAAATCTCTTTACTATTTGCAACCTTACTAGCCCTTGTTTTTGCCATAAACTTTTATGAGGGAAAGTTTATTCCAAACTCAAAAAGCCATAAAGACTTGATAATAAATACTTTACTTTTAAATATAGTTATTCTAACAGCCTTTTATCACTATATTCTTTTTGAGTATTTACCTTTTACAATCATTTATGCCATACTTTTTATCTCTGTGATTTTCAATATTAAAAATGTTGGACCAACACTTATTTATACTGCTGGTTGGTCAATATTTTGTTTTACTCTTTTTGTTTTTGATTTTAAAGACTATTATGAACAAAATCACCTTTTAGATATCGTTCTTATTGCTTTTGCTATAGAAGCTATTTTATTTACCTTCTCTGTTTCTCACAGATATAATCGTCTTGAACAAAAAAATGAAAACTTTGAAAATATGCTTTTACAACAATCAAAAATGGCAAAAAGTGGAGAAATGCTAGCAAATATTGCCCATCAATTTAGACAACCACTTAATAATCTTTCGTATATTTTGATGAATATAAAAAAGCGATATGAAAATGAAAAACTAGATGAAAAGTATTTCCATAAAAAATATTCTCAAGCAAAAGAGCAGTTAGAGTTTCTTTCACATACAGTTGAAGAGTTTAAAGAGTTTTATACCCCTTCAAAACAGAAAGAAAAGTTCTTAGTTAAAGATGCTATTTTAAATACTATGTCTATTTTAAATGAAGACTTGAAAAAAAGAAATATCAAATATACACTTAACTTTTTAAAAGATGAAAATGTACAAATCTTTGGAAGTAAAAATGAACTTTCACAAGTTATTCTTTCACTTGTTTCAAATGCAAGTGATGCTTTAAAAGATATTGAAAAACCTCTTATTGAGATTAATGTTGATTCAACTTCAGCAGATGTAATAATCAATATAAAAGATAATGGAAAAGGAATTAATAAACGAAGTCAAGAAAAACTATTTGAGCCATACTTTACAACAAAAGAAGAAGGTACAGGCTTAGGACTTTATTTATCTAAACTTATTATGGAAAAGAGTTTTAATGGAAAGATTGAATTAAAACCTTCAAAAGAAGGAAGTTGTTTCTCCCTTCTTATTGAAAAGGCTATTTAAGTAAGTCCCTTCTTGGGTACATAAAAGATACTTCTCTTATAACACTTACTTCTTTATTCTCTTTAGCGAAGATTCTAATCTTTGCTTTATAAGGAGTGTCTTTTCTATTTGTTGAAGCTAACTTTCTAGTAGTATTTAAAATCAATACTGTTTTAAGTCTTTGTTTTGGCTCTAATTTAAGTGCTCTATATCTTTTCACTTCAAATCTTGGGTCAAGAACTTCTACACCAAATGTATACTCTTTTTTATTTGTATTATGAATAGTAAGTAAATAGTTGTTTGTAACTGTCCCTTCTTTAATACCATATAGTTTTGTTGTTTTATTTACATTTACTAAGAAATCTTCTTTTTCACCAGCAAAGAATACAGCTAACAGTAAACAAGCTAAAAGTGATACCATATAAACAATATTTTTCATTGCAAAAAGTGGTGACCTCTTTTTATTGATTACAGTGTTTGTACTTCCCCAGTCAATCAGTGATTTTTTCCCAAGTTTTCCCATAACTGTTGAACAAGCATCAGAACACTCTAAACAGTTGATACACTCAACTTGTAAACCTTTTCTAATATCAATATGAGTAGGACAAATTTTTACACAAGCTTCGCAAGTAGTACACTCTTGACTTCCAGCCCATTGTTTAACATCAAATATAGATTTAGCACCATTTTCATAAATGTCTCCACCTCTATTTGTATTATAAACAACTTGTTTTGTGTCATCATCATAAAGTGCTGATTGAATTCTTGAATATGGGCATACATAAGTACAGAAATGCTCTTTCATAAAAACAATATCATATATTAAAAATAGAGCTGTACTTACTACAAACATTATCATAAAGAAGTGTTCATGTGGATCCATTACATATCTAAAGAAGTCTTCTGGTGGAACAAAATACCACATGAAGTTCATAGATGCAACTAATGATAAAATACCCCAAATAGTTAAAGAGATATATTTTTTTATTTTTGTTGATGTTTTAGAATAGTCAATATCTTTTTGTTTATTTTTAATTCTTCTTAGACCTAAAATCTTTGATTCAATTAAATCTCTATAAATAACTCTAAAGATAGTTTGAGGACAGGCCCATCCACACCAAACCCTACCAAACATAGCTGTCATAGCAAAAATTCCAATAAATAGAAGCATTAATAAAAATGGCATAACATAAAGCTCATTCATATTAAACACTAAACCTAAAAAGTGAAATTGCATTTTATCAAAAGATAAAAGTAATAAATGGTTACCATTTATTTTAATAAAAGGTATTACAAATACCAGTATAGTAATTATTAGATATGTTAAATATCTTCTTTTTGAATAGTTCAAATCAAACCTCCTACAGTTTATAAAAGAAGTCTATTATGAAAAGGTGTTCATTTGGTGGTATAAAGTAAGTTTTTTATATAATCTTTGTTTTAAAGGAGAAAAATAATGATAGATTTTACATCTTTATATATGTTTATAGCTGCTTCATTTCTTTTATGTTTAGCACCAGGGCCTGATAATATTTATGTTTTAACACAAGGTATGACAAAAAGTAAAAAAGCTGCGATTGTAACAACCCTTGGACTTTGTTCTGGCATTGTTATTCACACTTCAGCTGCTGCTTTTGGTATATCAGTTATTTTCCAAACATCAGAATTAGCTTTTAATCTTGTAAAATATATTGGTGCTGCTTATTTACTTTATATAGCTTATCAAGCATTTAGACATAGAAATGACAAATTAGATTTAAGTGTACAAGACTCTAGTAATGAGTTAAAAAAAATGTATGCTAAAGGTTTTATTATGAATATTTTAAATCCAAAAGTATCTATATTTTTCTTAGCTTTTCTTCCTCAGTTTGTAAACCCTGAACTAGGAAATGTGCCTATGCAAATGATTATTTTAGGTTTAGTATTTATGGCTTTAACAGTAGTTGTTTTTTCTTCAATAGGAATAGCAGGAAATATGTTAAGTAGTAAACTAATGGAAAATCCTAGTATCTCTAAGGTTTTAAATATTCTTACTTCTTTTGTGCTAGGTGCTTTAGCAGTTAAATTAGCTCTATCTTCAAGATAGAACTAATTTACTTCATCAGAATAAACACATACATTAAAGTCTTCTACAAAACCATCTTCATCTACACAATGTGTTTGAAAAAAGTTTGCAATGTATGGTTTATTGCAGTGTAATTCAAAAGCCTCTTTTGACTCCCAAATTTCATTAAATACAATAGGAAATGATTTTCCCATTGCATTTGGATGTTCTATATGTTTTGTAACAATATATTGAATACATCCATCTTCTCTAAGTGTTTGAGGTTCAAGTCCTTGTAAAACCTCTAATAACTCTTGTTCTTTACCCTCTTTTGCTTTAAATGAAGCAATACAATAAATCTTTTTTGACATCTATCTTACCTGTCCTGTTCCATAAACTTTATATTTAAATGTTGTTAAATCATTTATTCCCATTGGTCCTCTTGAATGAAGTTTATTTGTTGAAATACCAACCTCAGCTCCAAGTCCAAAAGCACCACCATCTGTAAACCTTGTACTTGCATTTGCATATACACAAGCAGCATCTACTTCATTTAAAAACTTATTTACAATAGAATAGTTTTCACTAATAATAGCTTCTGAGTGCCCTGAACCATATTTTGAGATATGTAAAATTGCATCATCTACACTATCTACGATTTTGATATTTAGTTTGTTTGCTAAATACTCAGTATCATAATCATCATGGGTAGCACATTGAATATCTATAAACTTTCTTGTTGCATCACAACCTTTAAGTTCTGTTCCGTACTTTTCATATGCTTCATGCAGTGGAGGTAAAATATATGCCGCTACATCTTTATGAATAAGTAAAGTCTCCATTGCATTACAAACACCTGGTCTTGAGCATTTTGCATTTATTGCAATCTCAATTGCTTTTTGATGATTTGCATCTCTATCTAAATAGATATGGCAAAGTCCTTTATCGTGTTTTACAACTGGAACAGTTGAATTTTCACTTACATACTTAATAAGTGCTTCTCCACCTCTTGGAACTATTAAATCTACATATTTATCTTGTTTTATTAGGTTTGCAACCCCTTCTCTACTTGAATCGGGAAGTAATGAGATAGCTTGTTCTGGTAGTTTATTTTTTGCTAATACATGTCTTAAAATATTTGCAATGGCTTTATTTGAGTGTTCAGCTTCTTTTCCACCTTTTAATACGCATACATTTCCACTTTTAAAACAAAGTGCAGCTGTATCAGAAGTAACATTTGGTCTACTTTCATAAATAATACCAATTACTCCAATAGGAATAGAAACTTTTTGAATATTTAAACCATTTTCAGTAACCCATCCATCAAGAGTTCTTCCAACTGGTTCTTTTAATGTTGCTATTTCTCTAATAGCATTTGCCATACCTTCAACTCGCTCACCAGTAAGAAGAAGTCTATCTAATAAAGCTTCATCAAGATTTCCAAGTCTTCCAACACTCATATCTTTTTCATTGCAACCTACTATATAGTCACAATTTTCAATTAAAGCGTCAGCCATCTCATTTAATACTCTATTTTTTACTTCACCACTAAGTGTAGCAATCTCTTTACTAACTTTTTTTGATTCTTCTAAAAATTGTTGCATCAATTTTCCCTAATTATTTTTTGATTTGTTATTTTATCTAATTATACTTATTTTAAATATGAAAGTTTTTGAAAAAGAGGAGTTAAAGTAGCAGCAAGTCACTGCTACTTTTAAATATTGTTATTTAATATTATAGTGAGTTTAATTTATCAGCTAATGCTTGTTTAGATTGTGCACCAACTAAAGTATCAACTACTTCTCCATTTTTCATGAATACAATTGTAGGAATTGATCTAACTCCATATTTAACCGCTAAATCTTGTTGCTCATCTGTATTTACTTTACAAATGTTCGCTTTACCGTCAAAGTCTTCTGCTAATTCATCAATTACAGGAGCAAGCATTCTACAAGGTCCACACCATGGAGCCCAGAAGTCTACTAAAGATACACCTTCGTTTACTGTTGCTTCAAAATTATCATTTGTTAATTCAATATATTTACCCATTTAATTATCCTTTTTTTTATTTTAATTGTTGTATATTAACTTATTAGTTGACAATTGTCAAGTATATACCGAATAGTAATATAGGCACTTTTTGGTAACTATAAACACTATAAAAGGCTTGATTATGGAAGCAAAAAACTACAACTGTTTTTTTCAATTAGCAACAGATATGATTGGTGGGAAATGGAAAGCTATGGTTCTTTGGGCACTAAAAAAAGGTGTTAAAAGAAATGGTGAATTAAAAAAGCTAATTCCACAAATTAGCCAAAAGATGCTAACCCAACAACTAAGAGAACTAGAAGAAGTTGGTATTGTAGAAAGAATAGCCTACCCAGTTATTCCCCCAAAAGTTGAATATAAACTAACTAAAAATGGAGAAAAACTTATTCCTATTTTACAAGAGTTACATGATTGGGGGAAAGAGTATGCAAAAGAGCATGATATAGCTATTACAAAAGATGCAAATTGTGTGATTGAATAACCACACAATTTAATATTAAATCTTAACTAAGTATCTTCCTACAGCTTTTCCAGCTAATAGTTTTTCATATGCTTCTTTTACTTCATCTAAAGAGATTTGCGTAGTTAACTCTTCTAAAGTATCAATTGCAAAATCAGAAGCTAACTTTTCCCAAGCAGCTGTTTTCTTCTCAATTTTACACTCAACTGAGTCAATACCAACTAATCTTACACCTCTTAAAATAAATGGAAATACATTTGTAGGTAATTCATGAGATGAAGTTAATCCACAACAAGTTGCTACTCCATCATATTTTACTACTTTTAATGCTTCCGCTAAGATATTTCCACCAACAGTATCAATTACACCATCATACTTTTCACTTCCCATTGGTCTTTTATTTTCAACATCAAAATCAGCTCTTAGGATAACCTCTTTTGCTCCTAACTCTTTTAAGAAAGGAATCTTATCCTCTTTCCCAGAAATAGCAGTTACTGAAAATCCAAGCTTACTTAAAATAGCAACAGCAATACTTCCAACTCCACCTGTTGCTCCTGTAACAAGTACTTCTCCACTTGTAATACCATTGTTTAAAAGCTCATTTACAGAAAGTGCTGCAGTAAGTCCAGCTGTTCCATAAGTCATGATTTCTCTATCAGAAATTCCCTCTGGAATAGTAACCACCCATGAAGCTGGCACCCTTACATATTCACTATGTCCACCATCTGTATTCATACCTAAATCATATCCTGTAACAAGAACTTTTTGCCCTACTGCAAAATCTGAACTTGTTGACTTTTCTACAGTTCCTGCTACATCAATTCCAGTTACATGAGGAAATACTCTTGTAACTCCGGGATTGCCAACTGAGCTTAAGGCATCTTTATAGTTTAAAGATGAGTACGTTGCTTTAATTAATACTTCATTTTCTTCTAATGTTGGAACTTCAATATCTTGAATTCCACACTCAAATTTTTTGTCTTCTAGTTTTTCTACTACAAATGCTTTCATGAATTATCCTTTTAGTTTTTGATTTTTATTTCTTTATATTAAAACTTTAGCTAAAATCAGACAAAGAGACAAGAACTAACTAAAAAGAAATGTACTATCTAAAAAGATAGTTAAGCGAATTAAAGGTATCTATAATGAATAAAAAAATTAAAGAATTAGAAGAAGATATAGTAAAGTGTCCAGTAGAAACTGCACTTGATGTACTTGCTGGTAAATGGAAAATATTGATTTTATGGTATTTAAGACGAGATACCCTAAGATTTAGTGAGCTTCAAAAGATGCTTCCAAGAACAACAGAAAAGATGTTAATACAAAAACTAAGAGAACTAGAAAAAGATAATATTGTCCATAGAGAAGTATATCCTGTAGTTCCACCAAAAGTAGAATATAGTTTAACACCTTATGGGGAGAGCTTAAAGCCTATATTAAAACAGCTATATCTTTGGGGTGAAGTTCATAAAGAGAAGTTTGATAAATAAATGAAATCTTTCTCTCTATTTTTATTTGTAGTTTTATTTTTTTCTGCTTGTTCTTCTATTCCTACAGTTGAAGAAAGAATAACTACTTCAAATGAACTTATAAAAAAAAGACAAATCAAAAAGGAAGTTCTTCATACAAATACCTTCTCTTTATACTCTTTGCAAAAAGCTTCTTCATGCAATACTTTAAGAGTGTATATCGAAGGGGATGGTTTATCATGGGTAAGCAGAACAAAAGTTTCTAATAACCCTACTCCTATAAATCCTCTAGCTATGAAGCTATTTTTAAAAGATAAAAGCTCTTGTAAAATCTACTTAGCACGCCCTTGTCAATATACAAATGATAATAGCTGTGAAAAAAAATACTGGACTTCACATAGATACTCAAAAGAAGTGTTAAGTTCTTATTTAAGCGCCTTAGATTTATTAAAAGAAAAGTTTTTAAATAAAGAGTTTGAACTTATAGGATATTCAGGTGGAGGAGCAATTGCCACACTTATAAGTGCTAAAAGAGAGGATATAAGCTTTTTATTAACACTTGCAGGAAATATAGACCACAAATACTGGACACAAAAACATAATATAAGCTCTTTACATGGTTCTTTAAATCCACCACAGTTTGCTAAAAGTTTAGAGAAAATAAAACAAGTTCACTTAATCGGAGGAAAAGACATTATTATAGATAGCTCTATTTTCAACTCCTACAACTCTTATTTTAAGGATACTTCGAATATAAAACATACTGTTTTAAAAGAGTTTACTCATCAAAAAGGATGGGAAGAAAACTGGATAAGAATATTAAACAATAAATTTTAATTATCAAATAAAATAAACTTACTAAAAATGCTATTACTGAAGAAATTCTACTTTATCTAATCAAATAGTTTCAGATAAACTTTCTTGACAATTCTAAAATAAATTAAAAAAATTATTTAATTATGACTTTCATTTGACTTTCAGATGTTATCGTAAATAAATGAATATTATATTTTGGAGAAAAAATGAAAAATGACTATAAATCAAGATTTAAAATTTTTAAAAGTGGTAAAATTTCAGTTGTAGTTTCAGCACTAGTTGTGAGTATTGTAACTACTAATGCAAATGCTGCTTTACCTTTTATTCTTAATAGTACTGCTGTTGGAGAAACAACAAGTGGAGGACAAATAGTTACAGGGACAATTGTAAATAATGGAATAGTATTACAACTTGGTGGGATACTACAAGATGATACTCATCTTACTAATAATGGGTCATTTGGTGAATATCTACATACTTATGATAATGGCAGATATAATTACAGTATAAATACAGTGAAAGAAACTTCTTCTAACACTACAATAGTTAATAATGGAGACTTATTCTATGGCATCTATGCATATGGTGGATTAGGAAATATTGTAAAAAACAATGGAAATATCTACCTAGATATTATTGATAATAAATCAAACTCAACTGAGTATGAAATAGTTACAAACAATTTCACACAAACATCAAATGGAACACTTCGAATAAAAGTAGATAATAGTGCAGATGCAAATACTCCAAAATACTCTCAAGTTTTTGCAAACAATATTACTTTAGAAGCAGGAACTACTATTGATTTTAATGTAGTAAAAAATCCAAATGAAAAACTTCTTGTAGGACAAACATTAAGAGATGTTTTTAGGGCAAGCAATGAGATTATAGCATCAGATTTAACTATTACAGATAATAGTGCCTTGCTTAATTTTGAAGCTGAATATATAGCTCTTGTAGGTGGTGGACCTGGTGATATCACAATAAAAGCAATTGATTTCAACATAGTAGAAGGTAAATCAATCTTTGATGCAACAAACCCAAATGACAAGCAATCTTCAGATGCTGCAAAAGTACTTGATAAACTAAAAGATAGTGGAAATAACTTAAATGGTTTTATCTCTGCTTTAAATAGTAAAGCAACAGATAAAGAAGTGGCACAAGCTGTTAAAGAAACAACTCCCGTGATTGCTTCTGCAATAGTAAATACTTCAAACCAAGTTCAACAAACAATTGGTAGTGTTATCTCTGGAAGGCAACTTGGTATTAGAGGTATTGGTTTTTCTTCTGGTGCTAATTCAGGGGATTATCTACAAGGTAACTATTCTGCTTGGTCAAAAGTTTTTGGTGCTAAAGCAAAACAAGATGACAAAGATGGTTTTGATGGATATGAGTTTGATTCATACGGTATGGCATTTGGTGCAGACAAAGAGTTTAGTGAAAATAAAAGATTTGGTTTAGCATTTGTTTATGCAAATGGAGATGTTGATACAAACAATGTTGAACAATCTAGTTCTTTAGATATTTATAATTTAGTAGCTTATGGTTCTACTCCTATTTTAGATAAAGATACTATCTTTTTTTATCAATTTAGTTTAGGTATTCAAGATACAACGACTTCAAGAAAAGAGAATACAACAAACTCTACGGCAACAGCTTCATACAATGGTAAGATTGCTAGTGCTTCTGCTAGAATCATTAGAAATATTCAAATCAATGACAAGCTTTTAGTTGTGCCTACAGCTAAAGCTATGTATACATATATGAAAAATCCTGCTTATACTGAAAGTGGTGCTGGAGTATTGAACCTAGCTGTTGATAAATTCTCATCTAAGAACTTTAAAGTTGTGATAGGTACAGACCTAGAGTATAAACTGCAAAATAATTATACTCTTCTTTCCAATGCCATGATTAATTATGATTTAGACCAAGGAGAAAACTCTAATACTTCTTCATATGCAGGAAATTCTAATTTATCATTTACTACACAAGGAATGGAAAATGATAAGTTATCATATGAAATAGGAGTTGGTATTAAGAAAACTATCAACGAAGAGACTGATTTAAGATTTGAATATAATTATGAAGGGAGAGATTCTACTTTCTCTAATCAAACTGTTTCAGCTAAACTTTCTTGGCAATTTTAAAATAAAACTAAAGAAATTATTTGATTATAAACTTCATTTGACTTTCATTTGACTTTCACTTGTTAGAATATTTAAATATTCAATTAACAAGGGAAAGAATAATGAAAAGACTAGTTGATTTTAGCT
>NZ_PDKE01000019.1:0-28838 GCF_004116715.1 Arcobacter sp. CECT 8989
CTGCGCTGATAATACTGCAGGGCCCCCTTGTGGAAACGTAGGTCGCTGCCAGCTCTTGAGTTTATTTCTATTAAAGCTTACCTTTACCAACTTATCCTTAGTTGCTAATGGTAAGCTTTTTTTTAGCTCAGATTTCTTCGGCTTTAGCTTTTATTTATCAAAAGAAGAGATTTCTCTCCTCTTTTATTTTTTATACTTTTTCTTTTAAATCAACTATATTCAAATAGTTTTTAAATGAACTTTGTTCTAGATTATTTTCAGTATATAATTCAATTAATCTTCCAATAAAGTTTGGCAACTCTTTTGCTGTAATTTTAACTCCAGTTTTATGTGCAAATTTACTTTCCTTAACTCCATGAAGTTGTCCACCTAGAATAACTTCATATCCTTCAACTCTATTTTTATCTTCATCTCTAACTTTTGTTCCTACAAAACCTATATCTGATATTTGTGGATGTGAACATGCATTTCCACAACCTGAAATAGCAATAGTTATATTTTCTTTGAAATTTGGATGATTCTTCTCTAATTGTGCTACAACACCTTTTGCAAACTCTTTAGTTTCTGTTATTCCAAATTTACAAAATTGTTTACCTGTACAAGCTTGTAATCTTGCTCTAAAAGTTGTTGGATTATATGGATAACCTAAGGCATCAATTTCACCAGCTAATGCTTGTGCATTCTCATTCTTTACACCATATACTATAAAGTTTTGTGTTGCTGTAAGTGCAACACCTTTTGCTGAGTACTTATTACAAATTGCACTGATATTTTCAAGATCTTCACCTGCAATTCTTCCTGAATTTGTTGCAAAGCCAATAAATGATTCATTTTCTTGTTTTGCTTTATGAATACCAAAATGATTTCTATTTTCAGAAGATGTGATTTCTGGTTCATCAAATCCGTTTTGAAGTTTGTATCCTAGTTTTGATTCTAATTCATCAATGAACTTTTCAAGACCCCATTCATTAAAGAGGTGTCTTACTCTTGCTTTATTTCTATTTTGTCTATTTCCATTATCTCTAAAGATTTCAGCACAAGCTACTACTACATCTTTAACTTGTTCTGGTTTTACATATTTATTGGCTCTAGTTGCAATTTGCTTTGATTTTGACAATCCACCAGCGATAGTTAAATCAAATAAGACTTCATTATTTTTATTTATAAAAGCAGTAAATCCTAAATCTTGTATTTCATGGGATGCAGTGTGTTTTGCACAACCAGAGATTGAAAGTTTATATTTTCTAGAAAAGTTACAAAACCTATCATCATTTTCATCAAAATATGCATCTACTTCTTTTACTAGATTTGTTGTGTCATAAATTTCATTGGGGTCAATTCCTGCAATTGGAGAAGTAACAATTGGTCTAGGACCATCACCTGATGCCATTCTTGATGTTAGTCCAACAGACTCAAGTAGTTTAAATATAGTTGGTAAATCTTTTATTTCAATATAGTGAAACTGTACATTTTGTCTTGT
The DNA here is from genome assembly GCF_004116715.1 of Arcobacter sp. CECT 8989. Classification (NCBI taxonomy): domain Bacteria; kingdom Pseudomonadati; phylum Campylobacterota; class Epsilonproteobacteria; order Campylobacterales; family Arcobacteraceae; genus Arcobacter; species Arcobacter sp. CECT 8989. The sequence goes on from NZ_PDKE01000019.1 coordinate 1,481, forward strand.
TGTAAAGTCAACTAAACCTTTTGCATACTCTTTACCTATTTTTGAAAGAACTTCCAATTGTGCTAAGTTTATTTTTGCATCAATAATTTTAATTCTTTTCATAAAGTATTTTTTATCTTCAGTTTTTTCTGAATTAATATGTGGGTACATTCCATACCACTTTAGTAAACCTATATATTCTTCACTTAAAGGGATTCCTTCTTCCGCTTCTTTATATATATCTTCAATAACATGAAGAGGATTTCTAGAGGCTTTAAGTTGCTCCAATGGAGACAAATCTTTAGTAGTCAATGTATTCCTTTTATTTTAAATAGTTATTTGTATATATATTTTAGTTGTTTTTAGTGTCTAGTTAGTGGTATGAAGATTATTTATGAAGTTTGTAAATGAGTTTAATTGAATAAAATAAAAAAAAGCCCCGATAAAATCGAGGCTTTGGTATAGAAAACGAATTACTACAGTCTAGATTCGTATCTTCTAAGCATGTATAATCTCTTAAGCATTTTCTTTCTAGCGTTAATTTTTTGTTTTTTTCTGATCTCTGTCATTGGCTCAAAAAATCTTCTAGCTCTAGTTTCAGTTACAATAAGATTTCTATCACATTGCTTCTTAAACCTTCTATATGCTTCGTCAAAAGATTCGTTATCTTTAACTTTAATGCCTGGCACTAAAATCACCCACTTTCTTTTTAAATTTAGGGTTGCATTATATTTAAAGTTTACTTAATTTCTATTTAACTAATAAAAAGATATAATAAAGTCATTAAGTATAAAGGTTTTAAATTGGAATTAACACACCTAGATGAAAATGACAGACCTAAAATGGTTGATGTTTCATCAAAGAATGAAACAAAAAGAGTTGCCGTTGCTTCTGGTATGATAACTATGAGCCAAGATGCATATGATGCAATTATTAATAATACTGGTAAAAAAGGACCTGTTTTACAAACAGCAGTTATTGCTGCAATTATGGGGACAAAGAAAACTAGTGATTTAATACCAATGTGTCATCCTTTATTATTAACTGGAATAAATTGTGATATTGATGAACTTCCTGAACTTCCAGGATTTAAACTAACAGTTAGTGCAAAGCTAAATGGACAAACTGGTGTAGAAATGGAAGCTTTAACAGGTGTTTCTGTTGGTTTATTAACTATTTATGATATGGTTAAAGCTATAGATAAATCAATGGTAATATCAAATGTACAGTTAGAATCTAAAAGTGGTGGTAAAAGTGGAGATTTTACAAGATGATTGATTTAAGTAAAGAAAAACTTCAATTAGACTATCCTTGTTCATGGAAATACAAAATTGTAATTCATGAGAAGTCTAATGCAAATAAAATTACTGAAGAGATTTTTATAAAAAGAGAGTTTTCTCTTGAAAAATCTAAAGTAAGTAAAAAAGGTAAATTTAAAAGCTATTCATTGGAATTATTAGTTCATAATGAGGATGATAGAAAAGAGATTTACAAAATGTTAGGTGATCATAAAGATATTAAGATGGTACTTTAGGACATAAAATATGAAAAGAAGAGATTTTCTAAAATCAACAGCTTTAGCTTCATTATTTGGTACATCAAATCTATTTGCAAAAACAGAAACTTTTGATAATAATTTCGAGAGATTAATTAGTGATATCTTTGGAAGTAATGATAGTGAAGTAGAAAAAATAAATAGAATTAAAGACGATTATGTATTGAGTGAAGAAGAGTATATAGGTGAAGTAAAAGACTCTTTAGAAATCAATATTAAAGGTGATAATAACTCTTCTATTGCTAAAAAAGGTAAAACTATTATTGATGATGTTTTTATCGAAGAGAAGTTTTTAAAAGAGTTCCAAAGTGTTAGAAATAAAATTGACCTTGTACAAAGACATGTTGGTTATGGAAACTTTAATATCATAGACTTTGATTATATGCTAAAAGTTGCAAAGTATTCTAATAAAATCTCTTCTTTTACTAAAAAAGAGTTAGAGTTCTTAGAGTCTATTTTTTATTATGATCCAACAGTTCATGGTTTTTATGGAAAAAGAATTTCACAAAATATTACTGACTCAATAAATAAAAAAGAAGTTAGAAAAATACCATATACTGGACACTATTTATTTAAAGGTGATCCAGAAAAGACATATTATCAAATGGTTGATGATATAGGTGAAAGTTTAACATTAACTTCTGGTGTGAGAAGTATTGTAAAACAAACGAAACTTTTTTTAGATAAGGTACATAGTGTAGATGGAAATCTTACAGATGCATCTAAGTCTTTAGCACCTCCTGCATATACTTATCATAGTATTGCAGATTTTGATGTTGGTAAAAAAGGTTTTGGAAAAGCAAACTTTTCATCTAGATTTGCATTGACAGATGAATTTTTAAAAATGAGAAAATTAAAATATATAGACATGAGATATACAGTTAACAATAAGGATGGGGTAAGGTATGAGCCTTGGCATATTAAGATTATTTAAATTACTATTTGTTTTTCTACTTTTACAAAATCTATATGCTGATGACCATAATTTTGATTTTGATTTTATCAAAAAAGGGAAAGAAGATAAAAATACCTTACTAATAATTGGTGGTATTCAAGGTGATGAGCCAGGTGGTTTTATGGCAGCATCATTGATTACTACTCATTATAAGATTAAAAAAGGTTCTGTTTGGATTGTTCCAAATCTAAATTTCTATTCAATTATTAAAAGAAATAGAGGTCCTTTTGGAGATATGAATAGAAAGTTTGCAAAAATTTCTTCTACTGATCCAGATTATGATTCTATTCAAAGAATAAAAGAGTATATCACTTCAGATGAAGTTAAGTTGGTACTTAACTTACATGATGGTAGTGGTTTTTATAGAGAAAAACATATTGATAGACTACACTCTCCATTAAGATGGGGGCAAAGTGCTATTGTAGACCAAGAATCAATTGATACAAAATATTATGGAAACTTAAGTGAGATTGCAGAACAGGTTTGTGCTTCTATAAATAAGAATTTAATAACTTCAAGTCATCATTATAAAGTGAAAAATACAAATACAAGACTTGGTGATAAGGAAATGGAAAAGACATTAACTTACTTTTCTATCAACAATAAAAAAGCTGCATTTGCAAATGAAGCGAGTAAATCTTTACCACTACATGAAAGAACATATTATCATCTATTAGCAATTGAAAAATATATGGATATTATGGGAATTGAGTATGAAAGATATTTTCCTTTAGAACCAATGGCTGTAAGAAATGTTATTGATAACGATATTTATATCTCTTTTTATGATGAAAAAATCCAATTGCCTTTAAGTGAAATTAGAAGTAATCTAAGATACTTCCCTATTAAAAAAGATGGTAGTTTAGAGTTTAGCCCTTCAAATCCTTTATTAACAGTAATTAAAAAAGGTGATGGGTATGCAATTCACTATGGAAATAGAAGACTTGCTGTATTAACTCCTGATTATTTAGAGCATGAAAGTATTGATGAAAATATTGATGTGACAATTGATGGTAAAGATTTTACTGTGCCATTAGGTTCAATCATTAATGTAAACAATAATTTTAAAATAAAGCCTATTAAAGATTTAAGAGTAAATATTATTGGGTTTGTGCATAAGAAAAATGATGAAGCTGGGGTAACAGTTAATAAAAACAGATTACAAAAAAGATTTTCTATTGATAAAAGTGGAAAAATATTCCGTGTAGAGTTCTACAAAAAAGATAAGTTTGCAGGAATGGTTTTAGTAAACTTTGATAAAAACTCTAATACAACTGCTAGAGTTTCTTCATTTAATAAAAACTATAAGAGTTCTACAAATTCTTTGTAGAAACTCTCATTTTATAAATCAACTAACTCTTTTTTGATTTTTTCTTGATTTACTTTTTTACAAGCTGCTTTGTAAAGTTCATTAACTCTTTCTTCATCGTCTTTGATTAATTCCATTGTTTCTTGAACAGATTTTCCCTCTTCAATAGCAATAAAAACTTTCAGCTCTTTTTTTGTAAGTTTTCTTTTTAAAACCTCTTTTAAATCTTCTTCAGATTTTAAAGTTCCTACTAACTTATCTATATGTTTTGTTAAAGATTCTGTAAAATTCAAAACTTTATTCCTTTATCCATGTATTTAATTTGTTTATATCATCATAAGAAGTTAAGTCTAGCATTATAGGAGTAATTGATATATAGTTTGCTTTAACGGCTTCAAAATCGCAATCTTTATTTTCACTTTCTTGCCAAATTAATGGATGAAGTCCTATCCAGTAATACTCTTCACCTCTTGGATTATGGTGTCTATGAGTATCATTGCCATACTCTCTATATCCTGCTTTAGTGATTTTTATTCCCTTGCATTCTTCTTTTTTTATTGGAGGAATATTTACATTTAAAAATCTTCTTTCTCCTAAAGGGAACTCATTATCTAATATTTTTTTAGCTAATTTAGAAATTGTATCCTTTGCAAGTGCAAAATCGAAGCCGTTTTTAATATCTTGACATCTATCTTTACAAACTTGGGAAATAGCAATAGCTGGAACACCTTGAAGTACTGCTTCCATAGCTCCTGCAGCAGTTCCACTATAAGTTACATCTTCTCCCATATTTGCACCAATATTTATACCACTAATTACTAAATCAGGTTTGTAACCTTCTTTGAATAGATTATTTAAAGAGATAAAAATACAATCTGTTGGAGTACCATCATCTATTTTATAAAAATCATCATCTACATGTACCATTCTTAGTGGTTTATCAAGGGTTAGTGAGTGTCCACATGCTGATTTGTTTTTAGCTGGTGCAACAACTACAATCTTTGCAATAGGAGATAAAGCTTCAACTAAAGCTTTAAGTCCAATAGCATCAAAGCCATCATCATTTGTAATTAAAATTTGTTTCATCATGCAACTACATAAGCTCCATTAATTTGTTTAATAAGATTCTCTACTTGTGAACTAACAGCAAATCCTGTTTCTAGTTCTACATCAGCAAGTTTTGATTTTACAACAACTTTTAATTGCCTTTTACCTTGATTATTTGCAACTATTTCAAAGAGTTTATACATAGTTTCATCTGTATGATTAAATGGAAGCGCAACTGTTAAAGGTGGCTCTTCTTTCTCTCTATGTTTTGTTTTTACTTTCTCTTTTTTTGCATCATCTAAAGACTCAATTTTTAGAATATTCATTCTTGTAAAGTCACCATCTTTTGTAACTTTTACTTTAAATGCAATTGGTTCATTTAAATCAAAATTCTCTGCTAACTCTTTTAGTCTATTTTCAAAAAGCATAATCTCAATATTTCCATGAAGGTCAAGGATATTTGCAATACCGAATTTATTACCTTTTTTAGAGATTTTTTCAGTGATTTCTTCAATCTTTCCTACAAGTAAAGCTTGGCTTCCATCAGCTACTTCATCAAGTTCTGAACTAAGTGTATAGTTGATTTTATCAAGGTCTTCTCTATAGCTATCTAATGGGTGACCAGATACATAAAAACCTAATGAAGCTTTCTCAAACTCTAATATCTCTTTAGCGTCATATTCTGGTAAGTGTTCAAGCTCAAGCTCAATTCTTGTAAGCTCTTCACTGTCTCCAAAAAGTGACCCTGTAGCCATTTTTTTTGCTTGCATGGCTTTTCCAACAGTATCACCTATAACTTCAATTTGTTCTAATAAAGACTTTCTAGAATACATAAAGCAGTCAAAGGCTCCTGATTTAGTAAGTGATTCGATTACTCTTTTATTTACTTTACTACCATCGATTCTTGAGATAAAATCAGACATATCTTTAAAGTCACCATTTTCTCGTCTCTCTTTTAAAATAGAGTTAATAGCAACATCTCCGGCACCTTTAATAGCCCCCATACCAAACATTACTACTTCTTCTTCTCCATCAATTTTCTTTGCAGAGAATACAAGGTCAGATTTATTAATATCTGGTGGGAAAAGGTCAAGACCTAATCTTTTAACTTCATCCACATATTTTACAACTTTATCTGTGTTGTCTTTTTCTAGCGTAAGCAGTGCTGCCATAAACTCAGCAGGGTAGTAGCATTTTAAATATGAAGTATAGAATGTAACTAAACCATAAGCTGCCGAGTGAGATTTATTAAAACCATATCCTGCGAATTTTACAATAAGGTCGAATAGTTCTTCACAATGCTCTTTTTTATAGCCTTTTTTTACTCCACCTTCGGCAAACTCACCTTTAAGTCTGTCCATCTCTTCTTTAATCTTTTTACCCATTGCCCGTCTAACTAAGTCCGCACCACCAAGTGAGAAACCACCGATTGTCTGTACAATCTGCATAACTTGCTCTTGGTAAACAATAACCCCGTAAGTTGGCTCAAGAATAGGTTGTAATGGTTCAATAAACTCATCATAGAAGTAAGAGATTTCTGCACGACCATGTTTTCTATCGATGAAGTCATCAAGCATCCCTGACTCCATTGGACCTGGTCTATATAGTGCAAGCATCGCAATGATATCTTCAAAACCAGAAGGTTTAAGTCTTTTTGCAAGGTCTTGCATACCAGCTGATTCTATCTGGAATAATCCAATTGTATTACCTGTTTGGATTAAGTCATAAACACCTTTGTCATTTACGTCTGTTGTTAAGAAGTCAACTCTTTTTCCATGTCTTTTTTCAATAAGCTTATTTGCTTCTTCAATAACTGTTAGGGTCTTAAGACCTAAGAAGTCGAATTTGATTAAGTCAACATCTTCTACATATTTACCATTGTATTGTGTCGCAATTGTATCTAGTCCAGAAGGCTTGAATAGTGGTGTTTTTTTCCATAATGGTTCATTGGAAATAACAACACCCGCTGCGTGAGTACCGGCATTTCTATTTAGACCTTCTAAGGCTAATGCAAACTCCCAAACTCTTTTTGATAAAGGATCTGAGTCACAAAGCTCTTTAATTTTTGGCTCTTTTTCATATGAATCTGTAAGATTAATTCCAAGTTCATCTGGAATAAGTTTTGCCATTGCATCTGCTTTTGAGTAAGGCATATCAAGAACTCTGGCAACATCTCTAATAACCCCTTTTGCAAGAAGTTTACCAAAGGTAATAATTTGAGCAACGTTTGACCTACCATATTGTTGAACAACATAGTCAATAATTTCACCCCTTCTACTTTGACAGAAGTCCATATCGATATCGGGCATCGATATCCTTTCTGGGTTTAGGAATCTCTCAAAAAGTAAACCATATGGCATAGGGTCAATATCGGTAATAAATAGACAATAAGCAACAAGTGAACCTGCTGCTGAACCCCGTCCTGGTCCAACTGGGATTTTCATCTGTTTTGCAACAATAACGAAATCCCATACAATAAGCATATATCCTGGGAACTTCATATTATTGATAATATCTATTTCTACTTGTAGTCTGTCTCTATACTCTTGATGTTTCTCTTCTGGAACAATTTCAAGTCTTGTTTCTAAACCTTTCCAGCACTCATGTATAAATAAAGCTTTATCATTTTCTAAAGAGTACTCTTCTTCTGGCTCTGGAATTTGAAGGTCTTGTTCTGTTAGTTTTTGTCTTGTAAATTTAAAGTTTGGTGGAGTAGGGTCTCCTAGTTTTATCTCTAAGTTACATTTATCTGCAATCTCTTGAGTTGCTTCTATTGCTTCTGGAATATCAGCATAAAGCATTGCAATTTGTTCTGGTGATTTTAAATAGAATTCATGTACTGAGTGTCTTAATCTATTTGGGTCATCATAAAGTTTATTCATTGCAATACACATGAAGGCTTCGTGAGCATCAGCATCTTTTTGTTTTAGATAGTGTGTATCATTTGTAGCAACTACTTTGATACCTGTCTCTTTAGCAATTTTTAAAATTTGGTCATCTACAAAATGCTGGTCACCAATACCATGTCTCATAATCTCTAAATAAAAGTCATCTCCAAAGATATCTTTGTATTCTAAAGCAATTCTTTTTGCTTCATCATAACCTTTAGCACCATTTTTTACGTTTCTTTCATTTTGTAAGTTTAAGTGCCAGTTTACTTCTCCTTGAAGACAAGCAGCACTACAAACTAGCCCTTCAGAGTTTTCTCTTAACATCTTTTTATTGATTCTTGGGTAGTAGTAAAAACCATGCATATATGCTTGTGATGAAAGATACATAAGGTTTTTATATCCAGTATCATTTTTAGCATATAAACATAGGTGGAATCTTTGTTTTGTAGATTTATCACCTATCTCTTCTGAGTTGTGAATATATGCTTCCATTCCAATGATAGGTTTAACACCTTGAGCTCTCATTGCATTATAAAAGTCAATAGCTCCAAACATGTTACCATGGTCTGTCATGGCAACACTGTCCATTCCTAACTCTTTTATTTTTTTTGCAAGGGGCTTAATCTTGTTTGCACCATCAAGTAATGAATATTCTGTATGTAAATGTAAATGGGTAAACTTTGGTATTTCTGACATGAATCTTAACTTTTTATTTTGGATTTATTATAGTAATGATTATATCTAAAAATGTTTTTGTGCTTCTTTATATCCTAAGTTAAAACAATTCTTTAGCTCTTTAAAAGTAAACATTTTAAAGTGTCGTATTTCTGGGGAAGTTATATAGTGATTTGTATGTTCAATACTATATTTTGCATTTTCGATTAGCTGTTTAAAGATTTTTCTTTTTAATCTCTTAATTGGATTATAGCTTACCTTTTGATTAAAAATATTTTTACTAGGCATTATATCTACAGTATAGATTTTATGTTTTAAATCAAGTAGAGGTTTAATAGGCATATTATCGAATAAACCTCCATCGATTAGTTCCATATTTTTATACTTTATTGGTCTAAAAAGTGGAGTTAAAGCACTTGATGCCATACAAAGTTCATGGCTATTTCCTTTATCAAAATAGTAAAGTTTTTTTGATTTTAAATCATAGGCATTTACAAATACTTTTTTTGGTAAGTTTTCTAATTGCTTTATTGGAAGAAGCTCATTTAGTATTTGATGTTTTGTATCAATTTTTAATAAACCTTTGTTGAGGTAATTGAATTTCAAAACTTGTTTTATGTCATTTGACGAGAAGATTTTTAATTGTTCTTTTGCACTTATACCACTTGCATGTGAAACAGAGATAATAGCTCCAATTGAACTACCTGAATAAGCATCAATTTGAAGATTTTGTTCTTCTAAGAACTGTAGCACTCCAAGATGAAAAGCTCCCCTTGCTGCACCACCACTTAATACAAGTCCAAATTTCATTTTTCTAACCAATTTATGATTTTAAATTCTCCCTCAAAAGTTTCAACAACTGCTGTACAAGACTCAACCCAATCTCCGCAGTTTAGATACTCTATTGTATCTATATTTCGTATCTCAGCTTTATGAATATGTCCACATATTATGCCATCATATTGTTTATGTTTTGCATGATTTGCAAGGGTGTCTTCAAAGTCGGTTATAAAAGAGACAGAGGACTTAACATTGTCTTTGACGTATTTTGATAGTGACCACCTTGATTTTATTCCAAGTTTGTTTCTAAAGTAGTTTAAAACTTGATTTACATTTAGTAATAAATCATATCCATAGTCACCTAAGATAGCAAGCCATTTTTTAGTCATTGTTATTGAATCAAAGAAATCACCGTGTGTTACGAGGTATTTTTTACCTTTGAGTGATTTATATTCTAGCTCATTTTTTATATCCAATGAGTCTCCTAAAATCAAAGGAACAAAGGGTCTTAAGAATTCATCATGGTTACCAGTTATAAATGTAACCTTACAACCTTTTCTTGCTTTTTTAAGTATTTTTTGGATGACATCTGAATGGGTTTGAGGCCAGATAAACTTTCTTTTTATTGCCCAACCATCAATAATATCTCCAACTAAAAAAAGGTTTTCACTATCATTATGCTTAAAAAAGTCAAGCAACATCTTCGTATTTGAGTGTTTTGTTCCTAAGTGAACATCTGAGATAAAGATACTTTTATATTTCATAAAAAGAAGTTTATGCCATCTTGGTTACAAGTTAATAACATGTAATACCTTTGTAATTAATAGGTAATAAAATTTCAAAATGAATGATATAAAAGTATGTTTAGTAAGTGATACAGTATATGATTTAAATGGTGTATCAAGATTTATTCAAGACTATTGTAAGGAAGCTAGAAAACATAAGAAAAATTTTTATGTGATAAGTTCAACTTCAAAAAAACATTATGAAGAAATAGAGAATATTTTTAATATAAAACCTATTTTTAAAATCAAAATGCCTTTTTATAACTCTTTAGATTTGGTTATTCCTAATTTTTTTAAAATAAAAAATAAAATCAAAGAGCTAAATCCTGATTTACTACATATCTCTACTCCTGGGACCGTTGGATTATGTGCTTTGATTAGTGCAAAAATTTTAAATATACCAGTTGTAGGAATATATCATACAGATTTTCCTTCCTATATGTATAAAAACACAAAAAGTAAATTTGTAAAGAAAATTACACTTATGTACTTGAAGTTTTTTTATAAAAGCTTTACTGCTTTATTTTCTAGGTCTTGTGAATATATGGATATCATAAAAAAGCAATTAGCTTTTAAAGAAGAAGATTTATATATTTTGAAAGCTGGAATAAATATAGAAAACTTTGATAAATCCTATAAAAATGAGAATATATGGGAAAAGTATGATATTGAAAAAAATGATTTTAAAGTTTTGTATGTAGGTAGATTATCAGTAGAAAAGAATGTTGATTTGTTAATAGAACATTGGAAAAAGTTAAAACTAGAAAATGCAAAACTTATTTTAGTAGGGGATTTAGAGTTTGAGTTAGAAAGAAAAGAAGAGCTTAAACATATAGTTTTTCTAGGAAGAAAACAAAAAAATGAGTTATCACAAATATATGCTTCAAGTGATTGTTTTATTTTCCCTTCTACAACTGATACTTTAGGTCAAGTTGTATTAGAAGCTTTATCTTCTGCACTTCCTGTAATAGTTACAAATAGTGGTGGTCCAAGTAGTTTTGTAAAGAATGAGTTTGGATATGTCGTTGATATAAATTCATTTGATGAGGTGAAAAACTCTTTAGAAGAGTTATCAAAAAAAGATGATGCATATTTCAAAAAATCATCAAATGCCTATGAATATATGAGAGATAAATCTATCTCTCATAGTTTTTTAGACTTTTGGGAAGTGAATCAAAAGATAGTAAAAAGCTTATGTAAGAAGTAAACCTTGCCTTAGTTCTTCATATGTTTCATCACCTTTTATAAGTTTTACTATTTTAAGGGCAAACTCCATAGCTGTTGCTGGTCCTCTTGATGTGATTACATTTCCATCTTTTACAACATTTTGATTACTGATATAATTTTCAGGAACTATTTTTTGCTCAAAACTTGGATAACAAGTATAATCCTTATTTAAAACTTCTGCTTTATGTAAAGCATATGGTGCTGCACAAATAGCTGCAATATATTTGTCACTTGCTTTAAACTCTTTTAAAAGTTTTTGAACATGTTCATTATCTGCTAGAGTAAAGGCATTTGGTAAGCCACCTGGAAGAACAATCAAATCGAAATCATCTTCTTTTACGTCTTCAATTTTACAATCAGCTGTTACTTTTATGTTGTGAGCTCCTATAGTTTCTAAAGCTTCAACTCCTGCAATAACAACTTCAATATTTGCTCGTCTGCAAATATCTATGATTGAAATTGCTTCAATCTCTTCAAAACCGTTTGAAATTGGAATTACTATTTTTGACATATAATCTCCTCATAGATTTTTTATATTCTAAAATAAAACAGATTAAATTACTAAATGCTGAAACAAGGAGCTTTCAAGAATTTATAAGCTGTTTTTAAATAAAATTTATGCAATTATAAAAAGGGGATTTTATGCTTAAGACTTTTGCTAAAGCTTGTCTTGCTGTAGCAGCACTTAGTTTATTTTCTGGATGTGTTTCTCATTCGTCTGTAAATGGTGCAACAGGACAAAAAGTACAATCAGTTGATGCTGAAAATGAATATACTGTAGTTAAAGAAAACAACAAGGTTCAAGTTACTAAGGAGCATATGAAAATAGCTCAAGACTTACAATACAACGTAATCAATCAAAGAACACTAGAAGGTTCAATTAATTCTTTAGCAACTCAAATGATGAGAAATAAAAAGATGAATACTAGTAAGCCAGTTCTTATTACTTCTTTTGTTAGATTAGATAACTTTAAAAAGACTACTGAGTTTGGAAGAATTGTAAGTGAGAGTATGATTAATGAGATGTCAAATAGAGGCTTCAATGTAATTGAATATAGAGGTCAAATGGCAGTATCTATTAATGAAAAAGGTGAGTATTTTATTACAAGAAATCCTTATAAATTAAAAGATCAAATTCCAAATACTTATGTTGTAGTTGGTACTTATTCAAGACAGTTTGGTAAAGTAATTTTAAATGCAAGAGTAATTGACAATATTACTGGAAGAATCATTTCAAGCGCAAGAGCAACTTATGTACACAATAAAAGAAATGACTGTATTCTTTTCAAAGATTGTAAACCAGCAAGAACAATTAAAATCATTCAAGAAAAATAGAGATTTATGACAAAAGCTTTTTTACAAATAAGTAAACTAATAGTATTAGTTTCTATTCCTCTTTTTTTATTCACTTCTTGTTCTTTAAAAAAGATGACAGGAAGTGAAGACCTTCCCTCTTTTATGGAAAATATGGCTAAAAAAGCTCCAAGTAATCATAAAAAAATAACTGGTTCAAATGATTTTAGTTCTTTAATAAATAATCTGATTTTAAAAACTTCTACAAGACTAGATAAATATCTTTTAGATGATGATGTTGTTTTAGTTTCTGATTTTGTAAATATTGATAAATTAGAGAATAGATCAAAACTAGGGTTTTTATTATCTGAGCATTTAAAAGATGCTTTATTAAATAAAAATATTATTGTAAGACAAGTTGAATTAAGTGAAAACTTCTCTTATGGGCAAAATGGATTAAATCTTTTAACAAGAAAACAAAGAGATATTAGTAATAAATCTGTAGATGGTAAATTTGCAGTTGTAGGAACATATACAATTACAACAGAGACTTTGATTGTATTTATGAAACTAATTGATGTAACAAATGGAAATATTTTGGCTTCTGCAAACTCTAGTACGAGTGTAGATGATGAGATATTAGAGTTAGAAGGAATAAAGAAAGAAAGAAAACTTTCTTTACCTCCAAGAGTTGTTTTATAAGATATCTTGTATTAAAAACTGAGGGTTTATTTGCCCTCTAAACTCATTTTTATTTACTGATACAACTAAATCAATAGTTGGTTTATCAAATCTTTTATCACAATAAAACTTAATAGCTTCAAACAAAAAACCATCACTATTTAGTGTTAGTTTTGTATGGTTTTTATCTTTACCAAAAAGTTCAGCTTTTATGATTTGTGAGTTTGTGATTTTAAATATTGGTCTATGATTTTTTAGTCCATATGGTTCAAATTGTTCAATGATATTTAAAAACTCAATATCTACATTTGACACATCAAGTTCACCTAAAACATCATGATCTATGTGAAGCTCTTCTTTATGCTCTTCTAAAGACTTATTTATTCTATTTTTGAACTCTTCTAAGTTTTTTGCTTCCATAGATAAACCAGCTGCATTTTTGTGACCACCAAAACCAAGAAGTAAATCAGAAGCTTCTGTAATAATAGTATGCAAGTTTATATTTGCATTTGCCCTTGCACTTCCTTTTGCAATACCATTGTTTATAGAGAAGATAAAAGCAGGCTTTTTAAAGGCATTAGAAAGCTTTGAAGCTACAATTCCAATAACACCTTCATGCCAGTCTTCACCCCATACTATAACAGCATTTTCTTCAGGGTTTGTTGCATTTGTAGCTTTTTGAGAAATCTCTTCTTGCAAGTTTTTTCTAAATACATTTAACTCTTCTAACATTTGTAAAGCATCGTTTGCCTCATATTCAGTTGAGGCTAGTAAGAAGCTTAATGCAATTGAGGCATCTTCCATTCTTCCTGCACTATTTATTTTAGGAGCAATTGTAAATCCTATATCATCTGATACAAAAATCTCTTTTGAAATCATTTCATTGATTTTTTTAAATGCAGGTCTTGAAGATGTTTTGATTTTTTTAAGTCCATGTTTAACCATAGTATAGTTTAGGCTTGTCATAGGCATAATATCAGCAATAATTGCTACACAAAGTAAATCAAAAAACTCTTGTAGATTTACATCTGCATTTATCTCTTTTTTTATTGCTGCACAAAGGTACCATGCAACTTGGGCACCACAGATTTCTTTAAAAGGAAAAGTGCAATCCTCTTGCTTTGGATTTATTATTGCTAAAGCTTCTGGAATTTGTTCCCCAACTGTATGGTGGTCAGTGATAATTAAATCAATATCTTTTTGCTTTAGAAGTTCTGCTGCATTACAAGCTGAGATTCCATTGTCAACAGTGATTACTAAACCTTCATCAATCATATCAACGATTTTTGGACTTAATCCATATCCATGCTCAAATCTATTTGGAATAATATGATTTACTTTTCTTCCAATTTTCTGGAAAAAATCAACGATAATAGTTGTAGATACTACTCCATCAACATCGTAGTCACCAACAATAGTTATTGTTTCATTATTTAGAAGGGCTTGTTTGATTCTTTGTGAGGCTTTTTTTATATCTTTGAAACTATCTGGTGCAGGAATACTAGCAAGACGAGAATAGGGATTATTCTCATGTCTTGCACTTAATAGTTCAAAAAGTCTTTGTTTCGTAACCTTAGACATTAAGCTTTTTTATTTGCTTGTTTTACGAACTCTAAGATAATAGGGTTTGGTGTCTCTAAGTGAGAAGTAAATTCAGGGTGGAACTGAACACCAACAAACCAAGGGTGGTCTTTGATTTCAACTGCTTCAATTAGACCATTTGATTGTCCAGAAATAACCATTCCTGCTTCTTCTAATCTCTCTTTATAAGCTGGATTTGCTTCATATCTATGTCTATGTCTTTCATAGTAGATTTCTTCATTTCCATATGCTTTTTGTAAGTTAGTACCTTTTAATGGCTCAAATGGATATTCTCCAAGTCTCATAGTTCCACCCATTGGTGATTTATGAGTTCTTAGTTGTTTTTCACCACTTTGGTCAATAAACTCATCAATTAAGTAGATTACTGGCTCATTTGTATTTTCATCAAACTCAACAGAGTTTGCGTTTTCAATACCTAATACATTTCTTGCGTATTCGATAATAGATAGTTGCATACCAAGACAGATACCTAAATAAGGAACTTTATTCTCTCTTGCATATTTAATTGCTTCAAGTTTTCCTTTAGCACCTCTGTGTCCAAATCCACCAGCAACTAAGATAGCATCAGAGTTTCCAATAACTTCATATGCTCCTGTATCTTCAATTCTTTCTGAATCACACCAGTGAATATTTACTTTTGTGTTTAGGTGTGCTCCTGCATGGATTAATGATTCGATTAATGATTTATATGACTCTTTTAAATCTAAATATTTACCAACAAATGCAATAGTTACTTCATCTTGTGGTACAAGAATATTTTTAACTAAAGTATCCCATTTTTCCATGTTTGGTTTGATTTTGATATTAAAGTGCTCTGATAAAGGAGTTAAAATTCCTTCTTTGATAAAGTGTAATGGAACTTGGTAAATTGATTGTGCATCACCTGCTTCAATTACTGCATTTCTATCAATATCACAAGATAATGCAAGTTTTTCTTTTAAATTCTTTGGAAGCTCTTTTTCTGTTCTACAAACTAGCATATGTGGAGTAATACCAATTCTTCTTAACTCTTGTACTGAGTGTTGAGTTGGTTTTGTTTTTAATTCACCTGCAGCTTTAATGTATGGGATTAAACTCACATGGATATTCATAGTATTTGTTTTGGGTTGTTCATGTCTAATAGCTCTAATTGCTTCCATGAATGGTAAACCTTCAATATCACCTACTGTTCCACCAAGCTCGATGATTAGGAAGTCATGTTCATCTGCTGCGTCATAGATTCTATCTTTAATCTCATCTACAACATGAGGGATTACTTGAATAGTTTTACCTAAGTAACCACCTTCTCTTTCTCTTTTAATTACACTTTGGTAAACTTGACCTGTTGTAAAAGAGTTTTTACCTGTAAGTGTTTTATCAATAAATCTTTCGTAGTTTCCTAAATCAAGGTCTGTTTCCGCACCGTCTGCTGTTACGAAAACTTCTCCATGCTCTAGTGGACTCATTGTTCCTGGGTCTACGTTTAAGTATGGGTCAATCTTTAGCATACTTACTTTGAACCCTGATTGTTTTAAAATTGTTGCAATAGATGCAGAAGTAATACCTTTACCAAGTGAACTTAGCACTCCACCAGTAACAAATATGAATTTAGTCATTAATAGCTCCATGAATTAAATAAATAGTAAAATATTCGCGATTATATCTAAAATGAGGTTAATAAGTATTTAAGAATAAAGAGGCGAGATGCCTCTTTATGATTATTTTAGTTTGTCAGCTCTTGGGTAGATAAATACAGCATCTCTAATTACAGATACTCTATTAGGTTCATCAACGGCAAATGCTCTAAGTTTTACAGAAATAGGAGTATCTTTTGTATTATCATTTACAAGAATTTTATCTGTCTCAAGTACTATAACTTTTTTTCTAAGTTTTCCAGCACCTAATTTAAATGGTTTAAATCTTTTAATTACAATATCATCTCTACCTATAACTTCTAAATTATATGTATGTGTTTTTGAATCAGTATTTTGGAATAGTAATAAGAAGTTATTAGATACTACGTTGTTTTCTTTAACTTTATATAACTGAGTAGTTTTATTTACATTTAAAAGCATATACTCTTTTTTTCCACCCATTACAAATAATAGACCAATAACAACAACCAATGCAATTGTATACATAATAGTTGATTTTCTTATAAATTTAGTTGGTTGATTTTTTTCAATATCTCTTGTACTTGTCCATTGAACCAATGACTCTTTTCCAAGTTTTCCCATAACAGTAGTACAGGCATCAACACATTCTAAACAGTTAATACATTCTAATTGTAAACCTTTTCTAATATCAATATGAGTAGGGCATACAGTTACACATGATTCACATGTTGTACACTCATTTGTCTCTTCTGGCAAATCTTTTGCTTTGAAGATAATTTTCTCTTTAGAGTCATTGTAAATATTACCACCTCTATTTGTAGAGTAGATAGCTTGGTATGTATCATCATCATAAAGTACTGATTGTACTCTTGAATATGGACATACATAAACACAAAAATCCTCTTTTAACCAAATTACATCATAAACTAAGAAACCAGCAATTGCTAATACAAAACCAATTAAAAACCAGTGTTCTGTTGGGTTTTGAATATAAGCAAAAAAGTCTTCAGGTGGAACAAAATACCACATAAAGTCAGCAGCAGCAAGTAAAGAAAGCATAGTCCATAAAATAATAGCTACAACTTTTTTAGAAGCATTTTCTGGCTTTGACCAGTTTGGTTCTTTTTGTTTGTTTTTGATTCTTCTTAAACCTAAAAGTTTTGATTCGATTAAGTCTCTGTAGATAACTCTAAAGATAGTTTGAGGACAGGCCCAACCACACCAAGCTCTTCCACCAATAGCAGTTACTGCAAATATTCCTAAGAATAGAAGCATAAGTAAAAACGGCATTAAATATAATTCTTGCATATCAAATGCAATACCCATTAGATGAAGTTGTTTTTTATCAAATGATAATAAAAATATGTGGTTACCATTTATTTTAATAAATGGAACAACTAATGCAACTACAGTTGCAATGATATATGCATAATATCTTTTGATTCTATACGGTGTTTTCTTTAAAACAGCAGCATTTCCTTCCATAATATATCCTAAACATTTTCTTTAATTGTATATAAACATCGCTTATAATAAGCATAAACTATTATAAGCAAAATTTATAATAAAACCTAAGATTCTTATATTTTATTTAATTAGCTTTTGTATTTAATAGAAGCTTTGACAAACTTTTTAAAAATATTTCTATGCTCTTTTAAGTATATTAAATATTCGGGGTGCCATTGTAGGGCTAAAAGAAAAGGATAATCTTTTTTTTCGATAGACTCAATTATAGATTCATATTTTGATGAAACTTCTAAATCTTTTCCTACTTTATTGATTGCTTGGTTATGAATACTATTAATTAAAATTTCATCTTCTTTAACAGCAGAGTGTAAAGAACTATTTTTTTTAATTTTTACTTCTTTTATTGGAAATATAGAGTTTTGATGGATTAAATACTCATCTAAATCAAGTATTTTAGCGTGAAGGTTTCCTTCAAAATAGATATTGATTAGTTGTGCTCCTCTACAAATTCCTAGAATAGGAAGTTCTTCTTTATAAGCTTTATCAATCATCTCCAACTCAAAAGTATCTCTTTGTTTATCTAATTCTGTATTGTGAGCATCTTTATTTGCTCCATATAAAGTTGGATTAATGTCATTTCCTCCACTTAAAACTAGCCCATCTAATCTTTTAAAATCAATATTGTTTTTTGATGGTCTTAATCTAATACAAGAAGCACCTTGTATCTTTAAATTCCATTTTATGAATAAAAAAGCAAAGAAATTTCCTTTATCTGGTAGACAAACTCCAATTAATGGTTTAGCCATGATTCTACTTTCTCTTGCCAAGTGGTTAAATTGATAATATTATCTAAGTGGGATAAATATTCTTTTGATAAAAGTTTTAAGGAAGCTTCATCATTCGCAAGATTTTCAATTAAAATCCATCTATTCCATTCTTGAGAAACTTCCCATCCTTTAATTCCTATCATAGAGTTTGAGAGTCTATAGTGAAAAGCAGGTCTTGGTTTTATTTTCTCTTTTGGAAGTTTTTCTCTAACTTTATTTTCATCGATAAAAGCTAAAATTGGAAGTAAATCGAGAGATCTGTTTCTAGTAGGGTTAAAGTGTAAATAGTCATTAATAAAATCATCCATAGATGGAATATATGATTCATCTAATACATATTTAATATAGTCATTTTTAAAGTTGTCAATAAAAGGTGTTATCTTTCTTGCTAGGTCTATTTTTGCATCTTTATTTATATAGCTTTGAAGTATTAAATATGCTCTTGTGTAATTTAAAAAACTTTTTACATCTAAAGATATAACTTCTATATTGATGTGTAAACCAAAGGCATAATATATTTTATATTTAGTACCCTTTGCATTATTTTTTGCAAGTTCTTTTATTATTTCATCTATTATAGATATTTTATTTAAAGGAAGAGGTGGTGTACTTATTTCATATGGAACTATATCTTTTGAAAGTTCTCCGATTGCTCTTTCAATCCTTTCAATATCTTCTTTTTTTATTTCTAAGCCAATTTTTTTTGATAACTCTTTTATATTTTTTGGAATTTTTTGTTGGGTTAAGAGTTCGAAATCAAGTTCAAGAATAAAATCTCCATATTTAGAAGCAATTTTAAAAAGATAGTTATTAATTTTTTCTACTTTAAAGTTAAATTTCTTTTCTAAAATAGATAAAATATCTTCAATATCAATATTAGCAAACTCTAACTCAAAACCAATATGTCTAATTTCATTTTTATAATTTTGTTTTATTTTTGGCTCTAAGAAACTGTTCATATTATTTATTTCCTTTCTCTATCTTTTTTATTGTATTTATTGCAGCAGGGAGGAGTACCTCACTTAGTGCAGGGTGAATATAAAGCATCTCTTTTAGATGTCTAATATCATTGTCAATATGCATTACTGTTAATACTTGATGAATCATAGTTGAGCTTTGTGGTCCAATTATATGACAACCAAGTATCTTATAACTATTTTTATCAACTATAAGCTTTGTAAAGGGATAATTCACTTTCATAGCTTGGGCTTTTGCACTAGCCTGCCATGAAGTTTTTGATACTACGAACTCTAAGTTTTTTTCTTGGGCTTGTTTTTGTGTAAGCCCAACACTTGCAATTTCTGGGTTAGTAAATACAGCATGTGGCATATATTTAAATTTAAGAGGTTCTTTTTTATCTTCAAATAAAACTTTATAAAGATGATTCATTTCATAAGCTGCAGCATGTTGTAGCATATATTCTCCTGCTGCATCTCCTACAACATAGATACCTTTTACACTTGTTTCAAAAAAATCATTTCTTTTTATATAGCCTCTTTTATCTATTTCAATAGAAGTGTTTTCTAGTTTTAAACTTTTTGAATTTGAGTCTCTACCTATTGCATAAAGTAAAGCTTCACAATTATATTTTTTAGTCTCTTCTTTTTTGTTTTCAAGTGTTATTTCAAATGAGTTATTATTGTACTGTGCCTCTTTTATTGTAGTATTAAACTTTATATCAATGTTTTTGCAAAATTCTTCTTTGAATGTCTCTTGGATATCTTCATCTTCATTAGATAATAGAGTGTTTCCTCTAACAATTAGTTTTGTTTTAATTCCTAAGGCATCAAAAGCATTTGCTAATTCACAAGCTATGAAACCTGAGCCTACTATAGAAATAGATTTGGGAATTTTCTTTAAAGGAAATATATCATCACTTGTCCATGCATTTTCAAAAGGGGGTTTTTTAGGAGAGGTCCCTGTTGCAATTATGATTTTTTTGGAACTTAGCTTCTCATTGTTCACTTCTACTACATTATTTGAAATAAAGTATCCTACCCCTCTGTATAAATCTACATTTTCATTCAATTGAGATTTATAGTTTTCATCTACACTATCAATAAAAGAGTTGTTATTTTCAAATATTTTATTAATATCAATATTTTTAATTTTACTTAAAATAGAGTGTTTTGAGGAGTTTTGAATACTTCTCACAACATCGGCATAACCTATTAAGAGTTTAGAGGGAACACATCCTCTATTTGCACATGTTCCTCCTAAACTTGACTTTTCAATAAGTGCAACTTTTTTACCAAGTTTTCCTATTTTTTTTGCTAGATTAGAGGCTCTTCCTCCTCCTATTATAATGGTATCGTAAGTTTTCATTTGTTCTCACTTATAGTAAAATATTCTATTTTATTATAGAATAGTTTTATCAAATGAGACTTATTTTTTGATTAAAACTTTAATAATTTAAGTATACTTTTTTATTTTTTAAATATTTTTTCCGATAAACTCTTTAGAAAGAGCGTTTTCAACAATAACTTTAGCTGTTTTATCTGTTTCAAGAGCTATTTTATTTGTTTGGTTTGCTATTCTTGCATTTTGATTTGTATGTTTATCAAGTTTATTAATAACATCATTTATAAGCTGGATATTTTTTTCTTGCTCTTTAGAAGAATTAGAAATTTCTTGAATAGTTTCTGTAGTATGATTAATATTTACTAAAAGTTCATCATAACCATTTGTCATATTTAATCCTATCTCTTTTCCTTCATTCGCTTTATTTGTCGCTTGTTCAACTAAAGATTTTATCTCTTTTGCAGCTTCTGCAGACCTATTTGCTAAGTTTCTAACTTCTTGTGCAACTACTGCAAAACCTTTTCCAGCTTCACCTGCTGTTGCTGCTTCAACTGCTGCATTTAGTGAAAGGATATTTGTTTGAAATGCAATTTGGTCAATAACTGTGATTGCTTCATTAATCTCTTTAACTTGCGCATCGATTTGTTCCATTGCTAAAGAAGTAGATTTAGCTAACTTTTGACCAGTATTTGCAGAGTTTGTTAAACTTTTTGAGTATTCTGTGATTCTACTTACATTGTTTGAGTTGCTCATTACACTTGATGTTATATCTTCAAGAAAAACAGATGTCTCTTTTAGACTTTCTGTTGCACTATGAGTACTTTGATTTAAAACTTTTACATTATCAATTAATTGAGTAGAAGATAGCTCTAAAGTTTTTCCAATATCTAAAGATTGAGTTAATAACTCAGAGATAACATCTCCTAATTCATTTATTATAACTACAACTTTTGCAGATGGTTCTGGAAATCTTATTCTAAAGTCTTCACTTTTAAATTTTTCAAGAACAAAAATCAATTTATTTAAATCACTTGCAATAGTATCTTCTAAATACTCTTGTAGTGAATCAAGTAGCTTTTTAAGTTCAATTAGATTTGGGTTGCTAGAATTTTTTTCAATTTTAGCTAGCATATTTCCTTTATTTAGCTCGTTTATTACTCTTGCTACATCTTTTACAAACTCATCATCTTCTAAAATATTTTTCTCTGTCAATTGAATATTCTTGTTTAGCATCTTTGCCATTAGTCCAAATTCATCATTTGAGTTTAGTTTTATTGGTTCTGATGAAGTTGTTTCTTTATTTATAAATCTAAAAAAGTTAGATAAACCTTTTTGTATACTTTTAGCAGAGCTAGAAAGTTGTTGTGAAATAAAGAAAGAAATAGCAACTCCAAGTATAATTGAGATTAAAAGTATTATTATCATAGTAGTAGAAAAACTACTTGCTATTTGCCTTGCTTGAGGAGTTAAAATTTGATTTTTTTGCTCTTCATAGTCTATAAATTCATTAATTGTTTTTAGCCATATAGTAAAATTTTCCCTTGCTTCATAAACAAGTATTTCTTTTGCTTTTAGGTCATTTCCATTTAGTTTTAATTCTATTATATCCTCTACAATAGGTAGAGTTTTAGCTTCAATCTCTTTTATTCTTTTTAATATAATTTTTTCTTTTTCATCTACATCTTTATTTTGTGAAAATATTTTATCCATTGGTTTAGCTGACTTTTTATAAAAGTCTTCTAATTTTTTTATATCACTTAAAGAGTTTTTGAAAAGTTCACTTTGAGGGTTTGATGAAAGTACAATATCTCTAATTGCAATAGCTCTATCATGGACACTTCCTCTAAAGTTAATAGCATATCTTTGTTTTAAAGAGTTTACTTCTACAACTTCTTTAAGAGTTTTATCAATTTTATTTACTCTATTTATTCCAATGATAGTTACAATAACCATTAGTAAAATCATCAATCCAAAACTTAAGTATAGTTTTTGAGAAATTTTAAGATTTTTAAACATTTAATTTCCTTGTTGGTATATAATCTATTCTCTACACAAATTCCTAAAAAATTCATAGTAGTGTGAGTTATGTGATAGTTGGTTCTCTTTTCTAAATTATTTTTTACATTAGCTACATCGAAAGAGAGTTCTTCAATCTTTCCACACTTTTTACAGATAGCATGAAAATGATTAGCTTTTGTGATTTCAAACTTGGATTTCATTCCTGTGATTTTTAATTCAGTAAGAAGACCATTCTCTACCATGGCATTTATATTTTTATAAAGAGTAGATAGGGATATAGTAGGGAATAATATTTTTATATTTTCAAAAAGAGTATCTATATCAATATGTTGATATTTTTCTATAAGTTCTAGAAGAGAAAGTCTTTGTGGAGTTACCCTTAATTTATACTGTTTTAATAAATCTTGATAATCCATCTTTCTCTCCTATATCTATAGCTTAGATATATTTGTTAAGTTTTTCTTCTAGTGCAGCTTTAGTAGTTGCACCAATTAGTTGGTCTACAATTTCACCATCTTTAAAGAATAGAATTGTAGGAATAGATCTAATTCCATATTTTACTGTTAAATCTTGTTCTTCTTCTGTATTAACTTTACAAATTTTTGCTTTACCATCATACTCAACTGCTAGTTGGTCAATAGTTGGAGCAATCATTCTACAAGGACCACACCATGGTGCCCAAAAGTCTACTAACGAAACACCTTCTTTAACTGTTTCTTCCATATTATTTTCATTTATTTCTATATATTTTGACATTTTATTTCCTTTCAAAAGGTCCCTGTTTTAAAAGGGACCTATGATTTTATCTTTCACTTTATCTTATAAGTTATCAGAATTTTTACCTAAGTATTCAGCAACACCTTCAGTTGAAGCTTTCATACCTTCATCACCTTTGTTCCATCCTGCAGGACAAACTTCACCATGCTCATTTGTAAAAATCATAGTATCTACCATTCTAATCATCTCATCAATGTTTCTTCCTAATGGTAAGTCATTGATTACTGCATGTCTTACTGTTCCATCTTTGTCAATTAAGAATGAACCTCTAAGTGCAACTGAATCACCAAATAATACATCATAGTCTTTAGAGATTTGTTTACTTAAGTCTGCAACCATTGGGAATTTAACTCTTCCAATTCCACCATTTTCAACTGGAGTCTCTCTCCACGCAAAGTGTGCAAATTCTGAGTCAACAGAACAACCAATTACTTGAATACCTCTTGCTTCAAAATCTTCAACTCTCTTAGAGAATGCGATAATCTCAGATGGGCAAACGAATGTAAAATCTAAAGGCCAGAAGAATAATACTGCACCTTTTTCACCAATATTTTTATATAAATTAAAATCCTCTACAATTTGTCCATCAGCTAATACTGCTGTTGAAGTGAAATCTGGAGCTTTTTTTGTTACTAACATTTTATTTCCTTTGATAATTTTTTTCTTTTATGGGTGAAAGTATAATCAATGTTTTATTAAAGTTTACTTAATAATAGTTATCTTTGGAAAAAAATTATCCTTTATGGAGTTGAAAGTGTTGCGTGATTTATTTTAAAAGTGATTGTTTAGGCGTAGGGAAGGGTGTTTAGAGAATATTTTATTATGAAAAGTATAAGTTTCCTGCAATTGCAAAGATTGTTAATACTTTTACAATTAGAATTTGTGCAATTTTGTTCTTTTTTATTTTTTCAATCAATTTGTGTCCTTTTAATATATTTAAAAAAAAGAGAAATAGTAGTAAAACTACTATTTCCCCTCAGCTTTCTGTCGAAGTGTGGGATGCAAAATAAAATGATAATAGATTTTGCACACATATATCCTTCTTTTCTAAACTATATTAAATTAAATCTTAAAACTTTCTCTTTTATTTGTCAAATAAAAACTGATAATTAGTTGGAAAAAACTCTCTCTTCTAAACCAAAAAATAAACAATGGATAATACTAAATTATGTTTAATACAGTATCAGCTAAAGGTTTTCATATAAAGCATCTAATATTTGGGATAATTCCTATTATAATTTGGAGTTTAGTAGCTGCAACTGTTAAAAGTGTATCTCTACCAGACGAGGGTATATATGTTGCATATTATTCTATTCTTTTTGGTGCCATTTTTTCTTTTATCTTTTCACTATATAATGATAAGAGATTCATAAATGAGAATATTTCAATCATAAAAACAACACCTAAATTATTTATATTAATATTTATTACAAGTTTACTTATTTGTGGTCATTACTTTTCAATATATTATGTGTTTTCTACAGATTATGTTGTACAAGGTAATGTTATTAATTATATGTGGCCCTTATTTTCTATTATCTTCTCGAAACTCTTCATACCTGAAAAGAATAAATATTCTAAAACCTCAGATATATTATTTGTATTTATGGCATTTGTAGGAGCCATTTTAATAGTTTCAGGAGAAGAGCTATCTTTAAATTTTATAAGTAATCCTACCATGCTTTCTTTATCTTTTTTATCAGCATTTTGTGCAGCTGGATATTTTACTCTTTCAAAAAAAATAAAAGATAAAATCAAGGGAGACTATACACATTTCTCATTGCCTTTATTAATATCTCTATTTCTTCTTATAGTAATTGGTATTAAATTCCCACAGGTCTTAGATGTAAGAAAAGAGATTATATATTTAGGGTTTGGATTAGGATTATTTAGTATATTTTTATCGAATACATTCTGGATTATATCTTCTCATATTAGTAAAAACCATGCCTTTTCATCAATTGCTTACTTTGTACCAGTTTTAAGTACAGCAGTAATTTTATATTATAACAATGAACCATATAATAACTATCTCTTATCTGGATTAGGATTGATTGTAATTTCAAATTTTTTAATTCATCAAAATAAAGAATTAGTACATGCTGTAAATATTTGCTTTTCTATTCTCATAATTTATTGTGGAGTAAACCTTTTGATTGCTCCAGTAAATACCATACAGCCTAATTCAATGATAACAATTATAGCAACAGTATTTACATTTTTTGCAGCTTTTTTATTAAATAGAGTATGGAACCAAAAAAAAGAAGAAGAAGTTGTATTATTTAAATTATTGGATGATATTAATAAATTTGCGACTAAAGCAAAACTAAATAGTAAGGAAAAGAAACATATTTTTAAAGATCTTAGAGACAAAGTTATTAATCAAAAGTATGCTTTTAATATGAATTACTATATAACAACTTTATATGCCCAATATAATTATAAACCTTCTAAAAAGACTTTTGATTTAATGAGGCAACTACATTTAGTTCGAACCCCATCAATTACTTTACCAGAATTTTTAATTATATTACTTTTAAGCAGTGTTAGTGCTGTATATGTAACTCTGTATAGAGAAACAAGCATTATGGGAGATTTTATGTCAATCGTTTTTGCATCTTCTATTAGTTACATTACATATATCTTATTTGACTTTGATCGGCATGGCTTTCTCAATAAAAATAGATTGATTTCATTAGTAGAAAATGTTGAATATTTTGACACAACAAACCTTGATAAGCAAAAGAGAATTTTACCTAATCTTTTATCTCTATTTCTAATAGGTTGTTTACTTATTATGTGTTGTTTTGTGATTTTAAAGAATTTTACATAGTCTTTGTAATAGCAATTATATCGTACTCTTCAAAAACTCTGATAAGTTGTTTTTCCTCTAAATGTTTATCAAGCCAATCTATGATGAATTTAGTATCAAATTCCCATAAGCATGACATTTCTTTATTCTTCACACCGTTGATATAATGTTTAGAATCAATGTCCACCTTTTGACCGAACTTATATGTTTTAATCTCATATTTATCTTGTTTCAAGTAATGATTAATACAATCTAATTTTCTTTGTTTATCATATTGCTTTTTCCAGACATCTTTTGCATCATCAAATATTTCAAAGCTATCAACTGACACATCTGTTCTTTCAATTGCATAAAAAGTCCCATTAGGGTTAAGTGCATCTAAATATTCATTAAAAATGTAATTGTCATTGATTAAATGTAATGCACTTTTTGCAACAATAAAATCAAATCTTTTATTTAAAGTATTTAATTGGAGAGCATCATGGACTGAATATTTTACATTCATCGGTACAAAAGCCTGATTTGCATAATCAATCAATTCATCACTTGAATCTATTCCTAATATACTAGAATCATTAAATGTTTTGGACAAAGCTCGAGTTGATATACCTGTCCCACATGCTAAATCTAAAATATCATAACTTCTTTCATCTTCTCTTATATTTTTAATCATCTTAAAAAGACCAAGGTTATAGTCAAAAAAACTATTATAAAACTGAGTAAATGACTCTGCTGAAAATTTTGAATTATCCATAATTTAGTATTATCCATTGTTTATTTT